>JAUZRW010000020.1 GCA_030950085.1 Anaerolineae bacterium | reverse complement strand
ATATCGTGATTGACTTTGATGATGGCGAAGTCATTTTCAGCACTGTTCAAGCACAAGAGGCATAATCACAATACAGGCACATTCGATAAGTATGAATGTGCCTGTCAATTCGGCAAAAGCCCTTTTAGGACTTCATCTCACCTCTGTTGTAGTGTGTCGATTATCAAGTCTGCAACCATCTGAACGCCTATTGCATTCCAATGTGTATCATCTAAATGATACGGATGTATTCTGGCATTGGTACCGCATATTCTGTATGCGCCCCTAACTCGCCGACTTCGACCATGACAAGTCGCTGGTTTGGATAAAAAGGCATATCTAGCTCAAGAAAATATGGGGAAATTGCCTCCCAAGCCCGAAAATTATAGAGATTAATAGGGATAATAATAACCCATGCCACATATATCATTGTTGGAATCAGCAAAAACCAGAATAATCTGCGAAGAAAATGGCGCGGATTCTGCGAATACCCTCCTATAAAGTTGTTTGTTGTATTCGGCTGGATATTACCCTCTTCTGCTATGACCGACACCTTTTACCCTTTGCTTACACGACACCCGCTTACACCTCATTGCCAGACCATTAGCCAAAACGTCCTTTAATATAATCACTTGTTCGCTGATTAGAAGGGTTATTAAAAATGATATCCGTTCGGTCAAATTCAGCGAGTTCACCCGCCCGACTTTCGTCTATTTCCCCATCAAGACCTTCACCCATCATCATGAAAGCAGTGTAATCCGAGACTCGCGCTGCTTGCTGCATATTATGCGTAACAATGACAATCGTGTATTCTTCTTTGAGTTCGCGCATCAAGTCCTCAATTTTGAGTGTAGCAATAGGGTCTAATGCAGAGCAAGGTTCATCCATCAGGATAACTTCTGGCTTTATAGCGATAGTACGTGCAATACATAGGCGCTGTTGCTGCCCACCGGAGAGCGACAAGCCAGACCTTTTAAGATTACCTTTGACTTCATCCCAAAGTGCAGCTCTTTTTAGACTCTGCTCGACAACGTGATGAAGAACATCTCTATTACGTTCCCCTAGGAGGCGCAGCCCATAAGCAACATTATCAAAAATAGATTTTGGAAAGGGATTCGGTTTCTGAAAGACCATACCAATGCGCTGTCGGACTTGTACAGGGTCAATACGCGCATCATAGAGGTCAAAGCCTTGAAATAGCACTTCGCCTTCTACTCGTGAATTTTTGACTAAATCGTTCATGCGATTCATACAACGTAGCACGGTGCTTTTACCACAGCCAGATGGTCCAATAAGTGCTGTAATCTTGTTACTTTCAATCTTCATGTTCACATCGCGTACAGCATGGAAATTGCCATAATATACATCAAGGTTGCACAATTCCATCACATATTCGCGGTAAATAGAGGCTTGTTGCTGCTGAATTTCCTTTGTGAGAACAGTCATATTGTTTATCTCCTTGTTTAACAAACGATACCTGATAACCCTCTAAACACCGACCTCACTTTAGTAAGCTTGTGTGAGGCACGGTGACACCCCGAAAGGGGCTTTTTTCTACGCGGCATTAGCTATAACGATTACGTAAAATGATAGCAACAGAGTTAAAGACCAGTAGCGTCACGACCAGTACGAGAATAGCCGCCGCCGCCGCGCTACGAAACGCATCTTGTGGCTGTGCTGTCCATGTATAAATTTGAATCGGAATCGCGGTGAAGCGCGACAAGGGTCCTTGCGGGTCTGCTGTAATGCGTGTAATTGACCCGACCACAATTAATGGGGCAGTCTCGCCAAAGGCTCTTGACAGCGACAGTATCGTTCCTGTCAAAATACCGGGCAGTGCTTTAGGAAATAGAACGGTATAAATCATCTGCCAGCGCGTTGCCCCCATCCCATAACTCGCCTGCCGCAGCGAGGTTGGCACAGCGCGAATAGCTTCTTGTGTGCTAATAATGATGATGGGTAGGATTAGCAACCCAAGCGTGAGACCTGCTGATAGAATTGTGCGTCCATTAGTGAGAAACCCCATAGCACGTACAAAGACTATCAAGCCTAAAATACCGTAAATGATAGAGGGGACTCCTGCGAGATTGGCGATATTAAGCTGGATGATACGATTCATAGGCGTATCGGCTGCATACTCTTCCAGATAAAGTGCGGCACTAACCCCTACAGGAAAAGCAAAGGCGGCTGTAATAGTCATTAGCCACAGCGAACCGAGGATGGCTGTTCGTAAACCTGAAAGTTCTGGTTGGCTGTGCATCGCTGTCATCAGAAAATCTGTATTCAGCCAGAAGCGAAATTCTAATCGTGTTGTTGGGTATAGTGTGGCTACTTGTGCCTCAATACCTTGCCAATTGAAGACGGTCTCAGTCAACGTCCAAACTTGGACAACCCGCTCTTCGACAACTTTTTCTTCCACGATGGACACCAGTAATTCTTGCGAAAGTCCTTGTCCTAGAAGGGCGAGTATTTGCTGCGGTTCTAATTCGCTAACCAGCATGGTACCCCAATCTTCAGGATATTGACCGACTTCTATAATAGCACTAAGAGTTTGAGTATTGAGGTCTGACCAATCTTCTCTGGGCGCGCCTAAAATGCGCTCAAAAATCAGGATACGCAATTGGTTCGAGCTGAGATAATCGCCAAGTATCAACAGCAATTCCGCTTTCTCTAATTCAGCTAAGGGTATCTCAGAAAGCTCAGTTGGATTTACTGTGTCTTCAATAGCCACTGTCGTAAAAGCACGATTAAGGATGTTATAGGCTAACATAAGTAGCGCCAATAAACTGGCAATGAGGGTCATACGGAAAAAAAAACGCCCTACTTGACTTTTCCAGCGCCGCTTTGCCAATTTTTGATTGAGATCGACATTGTTGCTAAAGTTAACTGTCGATTTTCTGCTCATTCGTACACCTCACGGTAGCGTCTAGCAACATAGGAGCTAATTAAATTCAAAGTAAAGGTGAAAATAAACAGCATAAAAGCTAAAGCGAAAATGCTGTTATAGTCTAGGGTGTTATAAGAGAGGTCACCGGTGCTGATACGTGCAATATAGCCCGTCATAGTTTCGGCAGCTTGTCTGGGGTCAAGTGTTAGATTAGGACCTGCACCCGCCGCAATAGCAACAATCATCGTCTCGCCAATTGCACGGGATACAGCTAGCGTGAAGGCGGCAACAATTCCAGAAAATGCTGCTGGGAAGATAACTTGTGTTGTGACCTCAAAATCAGTTGCGCCTAAGCCATATGCTGCTTCGCGCAAGGACTGCGGTACGGCGTGCAGTGCATCTTCGCTCAAAGAAGCAATGAGTGGAATAATCATAATACCCATGACAATACCCGCAGAAGCCATGTTATAAACACCAAAGGTCGATTTACCGAATATGGTTTGCAGCAAAGGTGTAACAAAAGTCAGCGCAAAGTAACCATAAACAACCGTTGGGATACCAGCCAGTAGTTCCAGACTGGGTTTCAAGATACGTCTAGTTCTTGGCGTGGCATATTCGCTGAGATAAGCAGCAGCACCTAAGCCAATCGGTAACGCGACTAAGATGGCGATAAACGAGATGACCAGCGTTGAAGTTAATAAAGGCCAGATACCAACCCTTAAAATAGCAGGCTGCCAGACAATATCTGTAAAAAAGCCCAACAAACTTATTTGAGCGCTAGCATTACCCCCCTGTGTTTCATAGACAGTGGTAAAAAGCAGGAAAGATTCTTTACCCAAAATAAAGACAATACTCAAGGTGGTTATGATAGAGATAGTTGCACATAGAAACAGAAATACCCGAATAAATTCTTCACCGAGTCGATATGTCTTGAAAAGATTGGGCTTTTTTTTGTTGTGCTGCATTCTGATAATTCTTAGCTTATGTGTTATTTGAATAATCAAGTATCCATTCCTTTATTCAATAATCAGATATGAGCAAGAGAGATGTCCCTTGCTCAACTTGCTTATGTCTTAGTCTTCTATAGTTTCTGATAAGCCCATTGCGACCAACCAATTCTCTTTTGATTGGTTTAGTGCTTCTACACTGGCAGGGAAGTAACCCACTTCTATGATAATGTCATCGACATTGCTCAAGTAGAAGTTGATGAAGTCTGCTACCGGCGAGTTCTCTGTCATAATAGTCGCATCTGAGTAGATGAAGAGTGGGCGAGCTAATGGATAAGAGCCATCTTCGGCTGTTTCTCCATTCGCGTCTACACCATCAATAGATACCACGCGGATAACATCAGTATTTTCGAGATAATAGGCAAAGCCAAAGTAGCCAATCGCGCCGCTACTACCGGCAATACCCTCCACTAACACATTGTCATTTTCGCTGAATTGTGTGCCTTCTACACTCAAGATATATTCTCTTGCAGCATCGCCAATTAAATCGTCTTCAATGCCCTGCGCTTCAGCAAAGGGTTCTAAAACCTCTTCTACGAAATAATCAAATGTACCACTGTCTGTGCCGGGGCTGAAGATAGTGATAGGGTCAGCGGGCCAGTCTGAGTTAATTTGATTCCAGCTTGTCACTTCACCAGAGAAAATCATACCCAACTGCTCAATTGTCAAGTTATCAACGTAGTCATTCTCAATGCTCACAGAAATTGCCAGCGCATCTGTCCCGATACGGAATTCAATCGGAGTACGACCATTCGCTTCACATTCTTCGATTTCAGAATCTTTGATAGGACGACTGGCATTAGAGATATCTGTTTCAGCACTTGCACAAAAACGCTCAAAACCTGCACCTGAACCAATACTGTCTACGGTAATGACACCCGTATAACCTTCTTCTTCAAATCGTTCTGCCATCGCGGTAGTGAGTGGGAAGACTGTGGAACTGCCGGCGGTGATAATATCACCAGTTATCGAAAGTGGGTCTACTTCAGGAAGTTCAATGACTTTATGTTCGCCTGCAAATGCTGAACCAGTTACAGATACCAGCAAGGTAAATGTTGCAACTAATAATAGATGGATGTGCTTGTTCATGTATGTCCTTTCGTGATTGACTATATATGCTTTTGAACAGCATATGAAAGATAAATCAGATAGATAAAGCTTTTTATAAGTTTTGTTTAAGAACTCATGGCAAAAATTTTCCTGATTTTAACAGACGCTGTTGGTAAACCAATTTGTGCCTAAGAAAAAGCACATTTTATTATTGAAGGTACGTATCTATTCACCTTGCCATGAGATTTTTTCGACAGCAAGAATGCCGTCCCTACCAACAATGTTCTTTAGCCGTAAGAACCTGATTTTTCACGTCCACGATATAACTAGGCGTATGGATAGGTGAACTGTGACATCTGTGCCACTGTATGTTCCCGAAGCAGGTCATAAAAGGTCAAATCCATTCGGCTCTTCATAAATTACCGCTTATTCAATTAAGGCACTCTGAGATGGCTACAATCATGATATAATAATCATGCTGCGAGGGGGCATTCAATGAGTACAATTATTCGTGTTCTATTAGTCGATGACCATAGTTCAATCCATATCGCCATTACTGCAAACATCGAAATATTTGATGACTTTGAAATTGTTGGTCATGCCAGCAATGGCGAAGAAGCCATTAAACTCGCACGGCAGCTCAATCCCAATGTCATCTTGATGGATGTTATTATGCCGAAAATGGGTGGTCTTGAGGCAACCCGGTACATTCATGAACAGCAGCCGGATATAAAAATCCTTGCCCTATCCAGCTTTCAAGATGATGATAGTGTCCGCGATATGCTCAAAGCGGGTGCCGTTGGTTATGTGCTAAAGAATTCATCTATTGATGATATTGCCCACACGATTCGGGCGGCTCATGCTGGCAAATCTGTATTTTCTCAAGAAGTCACGCGAGTATTGATGAGTGACAGTGCCAAAAAGACAGTGAATCCAACCGGAGACTATGACCTGACACCACGCGAGTTAGATGTCTTGCGTTTACTCGTTAAAGGACAGAACAACAAGCAAATTGCTGAGGAACTAACTATCAGCTTATCCACTGCCAAATTTCATGTCAGCCGAATCTTATCCAAGTTGAACGCATCGAGTCGTGTCGAAGCTGTTACCACCGCAATTGAGCATCACCTAGTCACTTGACCAGTATACTCAGACCATTAACTAGCCACATAACTAGACGATATTTTATCTATTTCTCAGTACAATTAGAGTATGGCACTTTATTCAGAAATATACAGAATGCCCACAATTCGTTTGCTGCTGGTAGACCCGAACGAAATATTCATCCAAGATGTACAATCGGCTTTAGATTCACAGCAAGAGATTCGACTTGTCGCTTATTCAACATCCATCCAAGACATCTTATCTCTATGTGCCGAAAAAACGCCGCATATCATCATGATTGGACAGCTTGATTCAGATTCACTGGATATTATTCGGGCGCTGCGGAGACAACATCCGGAATCACGCATTATATCTATTACTAACCAAATTGATGCCGACCATGCCCGTCAACACTTAAATGCAGGTGTTATCGGATATTTACTCCAAAATGATGTCCTTTTGAGTCTATCCGATTCAATTGTGACAGCTTATCAAGGCAAAACAATCATCTCAACAGAGATTACTCGCGCACTGCTCTAAATATAAGCATCCCCACCACGTCAGTTTGCAAAACTCACCCACTATATATCACTATAAACAATTTGATATGAACAATTGTTGATGAATATCGGAACTGTGAAAACCCCTATTACCTAGTCACCTGACCAGTATAAAATGAAGAAAAACTGGTCAAGTAACTAGCAGACAGACCCGTTTAGCTGCGCTATAGTTCTTTTAGCAACGGAACGAGAGCCAAGTTAACCTGATACATGGATCGGCGACTGTCCAAGTTTATCCCCTCTTCAATCTCAATGTATCAGGTCGGCTCTCAATTTTTTAATGAGACCCCTCGCTTACGCCATAAAATAAGCATCCCCCATATCTGCTTAATATAGAATCTGGAAAAAACTTAAAAAAGGCTGAAGCACAAAGGTGCAAAGCACACAAAGAAATTATTCAAAATCATGCTCTGCATCTCTGACGATTGGCAAGCGATTTACATCATTTTGAGTTTTGCTGTACCCATTTTCCAGAATTTCAGTTAGGCTTTGCGAGTTGTTTGCAAAATTGAGATTTTACCATGCTTAGAAAAATAAAACGTTTACTGATGGCTGTCTTCATAGTGTCGATTTTATCGGTCATCGGGGCATATGCGGGATATCGTTGGTTTCGGGCGAATAGCACAAATAGCAATCAATATATTGTTGAATGGCTCAATGATGCCGAGAATCACCCGAATTATGAAGCAGTTGCCCTACTGCGTTGTGGCGATGCCCCATTCATCATGCCGACAACCGGATTCATCGGTTTATTTTGGCGCGATTCCTCTGCGCCCTATAATGTCATGCGTCGCCATACGGCACTCGATATTTTTGGCAATGGTGCGTTAGGGACTGTTCCCGTTTATGCAGCATACGATGGCTATTTGACGCGCCAAGACACATGGCTGAGTACCGTCATTATTCGCCATGATGACCCTCTACAAGCTGGGCGCACAATTTGGACGTACTATACCCATATGGCAAGCCTCGATGGAAGTCAAAATTATATCTCAGACGCTTTTCCACAGGGAACAAGCAATCAATTCGTCGCACAAGGAACACTACTCGGTTATCAGGGTTTGTATAATCCACCATTCCCGATTGCCATGCACGTTCATTTTAGTATTGTGACAAGTCACCCAAACGGTAGCTTCAAAAACGAAGCGGTTCTGGCAAACACCCTTGACCCATCGCCCTATTTAGGTTTTGATGTTAATGCAAACACGGCGACACATCCTGCAACATGCCGCGAATAAACATAATCGTACAATTTTCGCTTGCCGTGAAAGCGTTTTGTTATCATAATATCATCTAATTCGACTTATATTTCTCAGAAAGTTACTATTCGATGACTGATGTTTTTGTTTCATATTCCAGAAAAAACATAGACTTTGTTCGCAAAATCTTCGACGCATTAGAAGCCAATGGCAAAGATGTGTGGGTCGATTGGGAAAATATCCCACTCACAGCCGATTGGTTAGAAGAAATCAAAGACGGTATCGAAGCTGCCGATAGCTTTGTCTATGTTATCAGCCCAGATTCAGTGCATTCTGAGGTATGTGCCGTAGAATTGAATCATGCGCTAGAAAACAAGAAGCGCCTCATTCCTATCATGCACGTTGATTTGATAGAAGAACACGACCAAGCCGCCCTCCATCCCACGATTTCATCACATAACTGGTTATTTTTCCGTGATGAAGACGATTTTGACACCGCCTTTCAATCTTTGACCAATGCCCTAGATGCTGACCTCGACCATATGCGAGCGCATACTCGCTTACTCGTGAAAGCTAAAGAGTGGACAGACCGTGACCGAGATAGCAGTTTATTACTGCGCGGTACAGAATTAGCAGAAGCCGAAGCATGGCTCACTGTCGCTATGAGCAAAAAGCCCGAACCGACAGAACATCATACAGAATTTATCATGAGCAGCCATCATGCCTCCAATACACGGCAGCGCACATTATTTGTTCGTGTATTATTTGCCTTAGGCATATCCATTATTCTCGCTGTGGTTGCTGCTTTTCAATGGCAACGTGCCAATGTTGCGAGAAACGACGCACAAACGGCGCGAGTACAAGCCGAAAGTTTAGCTGAAATTTCTCATAGCCTCGCTGTCGCTTCGATTGCTCAACAAACCAATGACCGTATTCTAGCCATCGCTCTTGCCCGTGCCGCCAGCAATATTGATAACCCACCGGGTTTAGTCGAGCGTGCCTTAGCTGATGTCGTCTATGCGCCGGGTGTCCGCAATGTCTTTGATAACCCCGATTCTGATGCGAAGTTAAACGCCATTGCCTACACACCCGATGAAACCCAATTTGCTGTTGCTATGGATGATGGGACGATTGTTATCTGGGATATTGAAGGTGCTGATATTGTGCAAACGATGGTCGCTGTTGAAGAGGAAGACGATGGCAGTGTTCATTCCGTTCAATTTTCACAAGATGGGTCACAATTATTATCGGCAGCCAGTGATGGACGAGTACTCGTTTGGGATATCGCAACAGGTGACATCATGCAAACCCTCGTGCATGATTCAAGCGTCAATGAAGCAATTTTCTATGGTGATGAAAGTCAAGTTATAGCCGTAGTAGATGACGGGAAGGCATATCTTTGGGATGTTGAAACGAGCGAACAAACAGCGATATTTGATGAAGAAATAGACGAATCGGCAACCGCTATTGCCCTATCAGCCGATATGCGGCGATTAGCCATTGGCTTTGAGTCGGGGCAAATCACATTATGGGATGCACGAGACCCTTCTGCGCCACTACTGAGTCGTCGTATTCATGATAATGATGTCAATTCCCTTGTATTTTCAATGGATAGCGACTTCTTATTTTCCGCATCAGATGACGAATCTGCTTTCAAGCTAGATGCCCAAAATCTACGCCCCATAACTGAATTTGTCGGACATACCAATCGTGTCCTTGATGTTGATGTCAGCAGTGATGGCAATCAACTTGTCACATCCTCACGAGACCGCACCGTCATTTATTGGGACACATCAACGGGTAATCAAATTGAACGGCTATGGGCGCATACTAATTTTGTCAATAGCGTGCGCTTCTCGCAAAATGGGCGACGGGCATTATCCGCTTCGGCAGATAGCACAGCGATGGAATGGGATTTGAGTCCCGGTAATATCTTGCACACCTATCAAGGGCATGAGGACTGGATTCGCACGATTGATTTATCCAACGACGATACAATGGGCGTGTCGGGTTCCGATGATGGCATGATTTTTGTATGGGATATTGAAACCGAAGCGGTTATCACATCGCTAGAAGGACATGAGGATGCGGTTCGTGGTGTCCGCTTTACACCGGATGATAGCCGTGTTGTTTCCGGCTCATTAGATGGCACGGCTCGCGTCTGGACAATTGCAGATGCTTCATTTGAAGAGTATACGCCGCATAATGGTTCGGGCATACAAAGCATTGATGTTGCCTTAGATGGCGAACGGGCAATTAGTGGCGCAGATGACGGCACAGTGCGCATCTGGGATATCAGCACAGGAGAAATCAAGCTAGAGTTAGACGACCATACAGCTACTGTGTGGGATGTTCGCTTTAGCCCTGATGGAAATTTCGCCCTTTCTGCCTCCAAAGATGGTAGTGTCAAATACTGGAATCTGGAAACTGGTGAATTAATCTACACTTTTGAGGGACACGGGCGCGAGGCTTTGAGTGTCTCGTTTAGCCCCGACGGAACAAAAGCTGTCAGTGGTTCACGCGATGCCGAATTCTTCTACTGGGATTTGACAACAGGGCAAGCTATTCGCCCACCTGTTATTGCCCACGGTAGTTCGGTGCGTGGCGCAGATTACAGTCCTGTCGATAATGCTAGAGCGATTTCCTCTTCGGCTGATTTACTGATGTTCTTATGGAATCTGGAAACAGGCGAAGTTATCCGCGCATTTGAAGGGCATAACCGCGTCGTTTATAGCGTTGATTTTTCGGCTGATGGCACAATGGCACTCTCTGGCTCACGCGATAAAACCCTCATGCTGTGGCGTGTCGATGATTTGGAGAGTCTGCTGGAATGGATGACCGAAAATCGCTATTTGCGCGATTTAACCCCCGATGAGTGCGAGCTCTATCTCATCACAGATTGCGAAGCCCAAGAATAAGTTGATTCGGGTATGGTGATGATGCCATACCCATTTTGTGACTTATCCCATTGATTTCGCTATTTCTAACACCGCTTGCAACATCACATTCGCCGCATTGACACAATCATCAGGTTTAGTATATTCCTTCGGATTATGACTGATTCCATCTACAGACGGCACAAAAAACATGGCACTATTCGTCACAATGGCGAAAGATTGTGCATCATGCCCAGCAAAACTCAATAAACGAGTCCGCGATAATCCCAATTTTTCCGCAGCCGCTTCTATGGCATTGACAAACGAATCAGACATCGGCGCAGGTCGCAAACTATCGCCGCGTTCAGCATCCAATTCTAAACCATATTCATCTGCTGCAAGATGTGCCTGTTCCAATAAAGCTGTTTCCATGTTATCAAGCTCTTCTCTATTGCCATGCCGAAATTCAACCGCTAACCGAACCTCAGCAGGAACAATATTGAATGCACTAGGCGCGAGATGAATCTGTCCAAAATTCACGACACCGGGATGAAAATCCGCCATAATCATCTCCTGTGCCCTGAGTGCAAACGCCGCAGCCCCCCAAAACGCATCGCGCCGTTTATCCATGGGCTTAGTCCCCGCATGTGCCGCTTCACCTGCAAATGTCATCCAATAAGAGCGAATCCCGACAATGCTTGTGACGACACCAATATCGACTTTAGCTTCTTCTAGCCGTGTCCCCTGTTCAATATGCACTTCTAAATAACCCAACAACGAGTCAGGGTCACGTTGCGCGGATAACAGGCTGTCGTCGCTGAGTCCGGCACGAGCCATGCCATCGGTCAATCGCTCACGTCCACCACGCGGATTCATTAACTCTTCATGAGTCAACGCCCCAATCATAGCACGACTGCCCGTAATACCCATCAATGTCCCCTCTTCATCGGTGAGGTTAACCACTTCCAGATGAAACGGTAAATCGAGATTCGCGTCTTTAATAGAGAGCAGTGTTTCAAATGCCGCAATCATGCCTAATGCGCCATCAAAGCGCCCCCCATTCGGGACACTATCAAAATGAGACCCCAATAACAGCGTTTTCGCATTCGGCTTAGACGAACTTAAACGCCCCGTTTGATTACCTGCCCCGTCTATAGCATATGTCAGTTGATGCGCTTCTATCTGTTGCCTAAACCAATCGCGTACCTGCATATCCTCTGCCGATAACGCAGGTCGAGATACGCCACCATCGGGCGTCGCCCCAAATGTCGCTTGTTCATTCATCATACGGAGGAAACGTTCGCGGTTTATCATCATTTATCGTTCATCCAATCATGTACTTGTCGATAATAGTGCTATTGTGACGCAAAATCTGTTATTTGCCGAATTCTCACTGACATTTTGTAACATTTATTTACTTTTTGCGATATGAGCGGTATGATATGTAAAAGAGTTGGATAGGATAGAGATTTTCGCATCATCAGGTGCTACAATGATAAGCCTATATTTTTGATGACTAATAAAGATTAAGAATTGCTTACACCAAGATTACTATTCTCAATGCAAATTAATCGTTATATGATGGTATCTTAAAGTGAGGGAACTTGGGCTTTTCTTATAAAAATAAATATTCGAACCCCTATGAATGGAGAGAGATTCGCCCATGTCTAAAAATATACTCATTATGGAAGATGATATCGCACTGCGGAATTTTTTCTCGCAGGTACTGAGTCACAGCAATTGTAATGTTGCCACCAGTGCCACACGTATTGATGCCTTGCATCACATCCACAACAGCAATTTTGATTATCTTTTGTTCGATATTGAGGTTGAAGATGGCAATTCGCTTGATTTAATCGCCCAATGTTGCGATGACGGTTACAATGTCGTTGTGATTACTGCCAATGAACAATACCTTGCAGATTGTAAAGAAATGGGTGTGATGGCATTCATTCGTAAACCCATCGCCGCATCCGATTTAATTAAAGTCGTGACCAACATAGACGACCTTAACCTACCCCATATGTACATTCGGCACTAAAACCCACTTCGCAAGCGACAATACCCCCTCAAATTGTAGGGGGTTTTTCTTTTAATGCGCCCTGTATTGTTCAAAATTCCATATCTCCTGTACAATACACATTATGAAAGTTAATCCTTGTTCAACAAAATATCTACTGTAACACTCTAACGCCTATTTCATCTTGCATTTTTGTATAAGGCGCGATGAAACCCCGACAGGGGCTTATTTTGAGGAATGATTATGGCTCAACAACTCGAATGTCAAACGTGCGGCGCAGCGATTAATATTGAAAATCAGTTTATACGTTCCGTGACGTGTCAATTTTGTGGCGCATCTTATCTTGTCACGGGTGAAGACGGACTCAATAAACGCGGTGATGCTGCAAAACTCGCGGACTACCCTTCACGCCTAAACGTCGGGCAAACAGGAGTGATTCGTGGGCGCAAGTTCTCAGTATTAGGTCGTGTGCGTTATGCCTATGATGAGGGCTTCTGGGAAGAATGGCAAATCTCATGGGAAGATGGTCAACCTCCATCATGGCTAGAAGAAGATGAAGGCTACTGGACACTATACAAACGTGAACGGATTCGGGGCGCACTCGCAGACTATAGTGATGTGCGAGTTGGCGCGAAAATTAAGGTCAACAACTATGAATTGTTTGTCACAGAAAGACGCAAAGCAAAAATGATGGGCAGCGAAGGACAATTCTCATCTGTTATCCCCGTAACAGGTGAATTTGGCTATGTGCAGGGAACAGCCAACGGACAAGCCGCGAGTATCACCTATTGGCCTGATGAAATTGAAATTGAATTAGGCGACGACTTAGAACATCACGAAATCAAACTGGATTCATAAATGGCACAATCACGCTCTCCCTTAAAACGTTTAGAATGTCCCAACTGTGGGAGTCCTATCGACCAGTTCAACGCTTCCTCACAGGCGCTTGTCTGCCCGACTTGCGGCTCAACTGTTGCAATCGGCATGGGCGATGCAGAAGTTATCGAAAAAGGTGGCGGCAGAATCCCACGCTCTCCCTTCCCGATTGAGTTGGGCGATAAGGCAACGATAGCTCAGACAGAATATATGGTCTTAGGGCGTGTTGTTTATCGCGGCTGGGATGATGAAGAGTCATGGACATGGCACGAGTGGTTGCTAGGCGGTTCCGATGGACGCATGATTTGGATGAGTTACGATGAAAGCGGTTTCGCCCTCTTCCAGAAGATGCGCTTTCGTTCGGAATTTAACGCCCAATCGGATTCGCGGCTTGATATTGGCGAGGGCAAAAAAGCGTATATCCACGAACGCTATCCAGCACAAATTCTCGGTGCAGAAGGCGAATTAACATGGCGTGCCAAGCGTGGAGACCGACTCTTTGTCGCCGAAGGCGCAGGCGGCGGCAAAAAATATAGCATCCAACAAACCCCCGATGAACTCGAAGTTTACGAAGGTCGCGCAATCTCCGAAAAAGCCATTGCGACAGCCTTTGGTAATCAAGAGTGGGTGAAAAACCTCGAAAAAGCCATTGCGCGCAAAAGCACATTTCGAGCCATAGCCGTAGTCTGTATTATATTTGCCATCGTTGCGCTGGTTGGCGCACTCGGCGTTTCGGGTAGTGGTGAAGAGCTTGAACCGCAGTTGATGCGTTTAAGCTCCGCAAATCCATCGCAAAGTTTTGTGGTCAATTTCGACAAAATCAACCGCCCTGCTATTATCGCTGTTGATTTACGCAGTGGGGGTATACCCGAAAATACCTTTGTAGATTTAGATGTTAGTATCACCGCGCCGGATGAGCAAACTTACTTTCTCTTCACACAAGAATTATGGCACGAAACCGGACGCGATGAAGATGGACCTTGGCGTGAGACACATTATCGCAATAGCGAGATGTTTGTCCCCTTATTGACAGGCGACCACAAGATTCAGGTTGATTTTGACCCGACGAATCCCGTCAGCAGTATCGAGATTGCTGTCACAGTACGCCGTAATCACATTATGCCAACTTGGTTTGTCATCTATGCAGTGATAACTGGGATTATCGGCATTGCACTGTTTTTCATAAGCAGTGGCAAGGCAAGCGTTGCAAAATCTTAGAAATTAGGCACTTAAAAACTGTAGGGGCGTACCCGCGTGTGCGCCCGAAGTGCACAAAAAATACGCTTACAAAGGTAGAGGCTATCACATGAACAAAATTGCAGTTGTTGTCGTCGTTATTCTATTGCTTGGCAGTTTAGCCTTGACGAGTTATGCCGCGTACAATGGCGCAGGGCTTGTCACCAGTGGGTCGGGCAATCCATCATCACGCTCATCCCTGTGGTTTCCCGTTTTCATTGGGGGCGGGCCCGGTAGTGGCAAGTAATCCAACACAAGACTACTCATCAGCACCGATTGTCACGCGCCGCGAACGGACGATTTTGCTTGCCGCAGTCTTTATTATTTCCATTTGCGCCCTCACATATGAACTGATTGTTGCTACGCTGTCGAGCTATCTATTGGGCGATAGCATCACACAATTTTCGTTCACGATTGGTTTTTTCTTATTTGCAATGGGTGTCGGCTCGTTACTATCGCGGCGCATCAAACGCCATACCTTGCGCTGGTTCATCATTGTCGAAGTGAGCATTGCCATTTTTGGCGGCACATCGGCGATACTGCTCTACGCCACCTTTAGCACAGTTGACATCTATTACTATCTCGTCATGATGAGTATATCGCTGGCAATTGGCATATGTGTTGGACTAGAGATTCCGTTACTAACACGCATTGTTGCCGATAGAGGGGCGCTTAGTACCGCCCTCGCAGATGTCTTGAGCATCGACTATATTGGCGCATTAGTGGGGTCATTAGCCTTCCCTGTTATTTTATTACCCTTACTCGGAGTCACACAAACAGCCTTCTTGATGGGCTTATTCAATGTGCTGGTAGCGGCGCTGTGTCTGCATACATTTCGTCGAAAACTATCGCCAACGTGGACAAGTCGCTTATGGATAGCATCGGGCATTGCAGCCGCAATCATGCTCATCGGGGCAGTCGCTTCAACCGATGTCGTGCGTTATCTGGAGCAACAATTATACGCTTCCAATATCATTTATACCGAACAAACACCCTATCAACGCATCGTCATGACCAGCAGTGGGCGTGATTTTCGACTCTATCTCAACGGCAATTTACAGTTCAGCAGCATAGATGAATATCGCTATCACGAAGTTTTAGTCCATCCCGTGATGAGCATCCCACGCAGCCATGAGCGAATCTTGGTGCTTGGTGGGGGTGATGGTTTTGTCGCCCGTGAACTTCTGAAATATGAGGATGTTCAAGAAATTATTGTGGTAGATTTAGACCCATCTATTACGGAACTCGCCGTCAATTCGCCTATTTTGCAACGCCTGACCCTCAATAGCATGACTGACTCGCGAGTCACAATTGTCAATGCCGATGCGTATCGTTATATCCAAGAGAGCGATGAATTATTCAATGTAATTATCATAGATTTACCCGACCCGAATAACGAGAGTCTCAGCAAACTCTACAGTGATACATTCTATCGCCTGCTACAACAACGCCTCACCCCCGATGGCGCTTTCGTGACACAGGCGACCTCGCCCTATTTTGCGCGGCGTTCTTTCTGGATAATTGCTAACACTATCGAATCAACTGGATTACAGAGCATTGCGCTTCATACTTATGTGCCGACATTTGGCGAATGGGGCTTCATCATTGGCACACCACGAACACCACCCGAATTAACAGTCCCCGACATTGAACTGCGCTATCTGACTCCCGATGTGCTAATCGCCACTCGCATCTTTGACCCCGACATCGCCGATTCTGCCGAATACGACGGAGTTAACACCCTCAATAACCCAATTTTGCCGCGCTTCTATGTGCAAGATTGGCGACATTGGAATTAAACTTACTGTTTCAAAACCGCTCTTGTCTTCTTCGGATAAACCCGAAATCTAGCACAATCACATCGGCTAAAGCAGACAGGTGAACCAATCTCAGCGTTTACTGCCAGATTCTGATGCGTATTGTGTTTGTTTGGACTATAAAAAACAACTCACCAGATACTATCCATATTTCCCCATTCTTTATCTTCATCAAAGGTATCAAAGGCAGCCGCATCGAACATGCAGGGTAATATTCCAGCGTGAATACACAAATCTAGTAGAATATCTGATACGAATTGATAGTATTTAATATTGCCTAATCCCTCAGATATCAATAAGCCAGTTTCGATTTTTAGATTTTCACGTAGCCATTTTACGATTCTTGAATCCAAAACAAATACATAACGGGTCAAACCTAAAGATTGCCAGAAATTACGGGATTGTTTTGGCCCAAATTCGAGAAACTTATCCATAAAGTTAGCAGCATATTCTTCTAATGCCCTGTGAGAAGAAGTCGGTGGCTGTGAGCGTTGTCCAAGTAGTTTATGACTCAAACTACGTAATTCAACCCAATCCCCACTTTCAAGTGCTTGAAAGTTCCGAAAAATAGCCTTTGAAATCTTTTTTGTGCGACGTATACCTTGTGCATCGGTAAGAATATCAAATGACATTTTTTGTAAATCACTAGCTTTTCGGCAAGCGCCAAGAGAAAGTGGAAATGGGTCTTGCTGTAGAAAAACATCCACAGCTGCACCGGGTCCTGAACGTTGTTGAGTGGTCAGCAAACACATGATATGAGTCATCCAAAGAACATCATCATCTATCCTTGGAACTGCACCATCAACATTTTGCTGCTTGCGATTCATTACGAACTTACGTTTATTGGTCAATTTTTCTTCAACAATATATTTTACTGCATCAATTTCTTCGTCAGTAAATGTTACTATGATATCCATCTTACCCCCTGCCTACTTTTCTGCTGAGACTTCATACCAGCAGATGACTATTCTTCGCCAAGCCATCTATCAGGGCATCAATATCAGCGTGTTCGTTATACAAATGCGCCGAGATTCGCAGATTCCCGTCGCGTGACGACACGATAATATTGTCTTCTGCAAGGCAGCCGACTAACTGTTCCACGTCGTTGGATTTAATGGCAATCATCGCCCCATGCAAATCGGGCGTGACAATCTGATACCCTTTTTCGCGTGCGCCTTGTTTTATCGCACCTGTAATCTCGATAAGATGCGCTTCAATGGCATCAATCCCTGCTTCCTCAAGCAAGGCTAAACCAGCCAATGCCGCATACAAATTCGGATTTGGCGGTGTGCCACTCTCAAAGCGTCGGGCAGTCAGTGACGGGTCATACTGATGAATATCCATAGCAAAAATGTCTGCCTGTGCAAACCAGCCCGTTGCAGTCGGATACAAGTTCGAGATATGCGTCTCATTGACATACAAAAACGCCAATCCTGACGAGCCGAGCAAGTATTTCAATGTTCCACCGACTAGAAAATCGACTCCGAGTGCTTGTACATCTATCGGAAACGTCCCCAAAGCCTGATAACTATCCAGCATGACGAGTGCGCCGCGTGAATGGGCAAGGTCTACAATCGGTTTGATATCTTGCCGCGCCCCATTGCGATAACACACATGCGTTAATGAAACCAGCAAGGTATTATCGTCGATGATTGCTTCATAGTGTTCGATGGGAATCGTATTATTATCAGCTTCCGCCACATGGACAATTTCTGCCCCTCTGCTACTTTGTGCGTGCCAGATTTGCCCTGTCGTCGGGAAGGCAAAATCATCGACCACAATTTTATGGCGTGCGCTCAAATCAAGACTACTCGCAAGGGCATTCACGGCATCAGAAACACTGGTTTTCACCGCGATTTCATCAGCTTCGGCATGGATAAGTCGTGCAAATGCCGAGCGTGTGGCTTCCAATTGCCCGACCCAATAGTCCCACGGCGACCCTTTGTCATTCCAATCTTGCAGGTAGTGTTCATAGGCGGCGCGAACATCCGTTGATAACGCGCCCTTCGAGCAACTATTGATATACACTTTTTGCTGAAAAATCGGAAAACGCTCACGTAGCATCTTAAGCGTCCGTTTTGGGGTCATAATCGACAATTTTGTCCCACTCGTCTGCCGCACTACGCGCCACCACCGCCACGACTTCCTCAGTATCACTCACATTATAAACTTCATGCGGGACACCCGGTTCAATGAAGATAAAATCGCCAGCTTGGTTAAACACCTCTTTTTTGAGACCTGCGCCGAAAATATGGCGGACATTGCCTTCTAAGATATAAAGCATCACCTCAAAATCGACATGAATATGAGCGTAGGCAACCCCACCCGGCGGAATCGTCGCTACATTCATCGACAATTCTTTTGAACCGACATTTTTGCCCGACATGCCCTGCTTATAACGAATATTATTCCATTCACGTTTATTGCCACCACCGCGAATCGTGATAATGCCGCCGTGATTTTCGACACCTTCATTGATGAATTCTGATTTGTCAGACACAAGTTTCTCCTAATTTATTTGAGATTACCCCTCAATCAATAGCGTTTCGGGGTCTTCGACTAGATTCTTGACAGTGACAAGAAAACGCACCGCATCACTGCCATCAACAATACGATGGTCATAGGTTAGCGCAATGTACATCCACGGACGAATGGCAACTTCGCCATCGACCACGACCACGCGGTCTTTTATACCATGCAAGCCCAAAATCGCCACTTGTGGATAATTCAAAATTGGCGTACTGAGCATACTCCCAAATACGCCGCCGTTGGTCACAGTGAAAGTGCCGCCGCGCAATGCCTCTAGTGGCAGTGAATTATCGCGCACCTGCATGGCATAATTTTTAATGCCCTTCTCAATTTCGACAAAGGACATGCTATCCGCGCCGCGCAATACAGGAACAACTAAGCCCTCATCAGAACCGACAGCAACGCCGATATCATAGTAATCTTTCTTGATGATATAGTCGCCTTCGATTTCGGCATTGAGCATCGGGAATTGCTTTAGTGCGCCAACAACTGCCTTAATGAAAAATGAATTGATGCCTAATCCAACACCATATTTCTCACGGAAAACCTCTTTGCGACGACTCCGAAGTTCCATAATGGCAGTCATATCGACTTCATTAAATGTCGTGAGCATCGCTGCTGTTGATTGCGCCTCAATAAGATGCCGTGCAATCGTGCGCCGCCGCCGCGACATTTTGATGCGTTCTTCACGCGCTTCAAGGTTGCGCTGTGTGCTTTGGACAGGTTTTGCTTTTGCAGGCGCAGGGGTAATTTTTTGAGATTGACGCTCTATGAAGGCTTGCACATCAGCTTTGTCAATTTTTCCACCGTTGGACGACGGCACGCTATTCAAGTCAATACCGTGTTCTTTTGCCATCCGTTGAGCAACAGGTGTTGCTTTAATGCTATCATCAGACACTACTAATGCTTGTGATGCCACAACAGGAGGCGCTTCGGCTTGTTTAGATTCTGCTTTTGCCGCAGATGTCGCCACCCCGACCCCACTACTATCTAAGCGAGCCAGTAATTGTCCGGCTGCAACATCTTCATCTTCCTGAGCGACAATTTCACTAATCACACCAGATTCTTCGGCAGCGACTTCTAACGCCACTTTATCGGTTTCTAGCAGCACCAGTACATCACCGACGCTGACAGTATCGCCAACTTTGACCTGCCATTCAGCAACTGTGGCTTCAACAACGGATTCACTTAATGGGGGGACGACTATATCAACCATTTTTGATGCTCTCTCTAATAACTATCTGCCCTATTTATGGCGCGGACTCGGTTCGTTTGTTGTAAAATCCCAATCAAAAGCATATTCTGTCACCATAGCCTGATTAATCGCCCATGCTGTTTTACTGCCTTCTGCTGGGCTGGAACTTCGGCGACGACCCACATAATTCACAGGTGTATCTATACCCACTAATTTCTTGAGGCGATAACTCGCAAATTCCCATGCGCCCATATTCTTCGGCTCTTCTTGCGCCCAAACAATCTGTGTCACGTTGGGATACTGTACCCAAACAGCACTGAGTTCACCTATCGGAAACGGGTACAATTGCTCCACTCGTACTATCGCAACATCAGGATATTGGTCACGAAATTCCGCCCCTGCCAAATCATAGTAAAATTTACCTGAACAGAAAACAAGCCGTGTCACTGCTTCGGGGTCAACTGTATCATCATCAATCACAGGTTGCCACTTCCCATTTGTCAGGTCATTCATCGAGGCTGCTACTTTGGGATTACGCAGCAGACTCTTCGGGGACATGACAATCAACGGCAAGGGGTCACTTTCTAGCAAGAGAGCTTGTCGCCGCAAAAGATGAAAATATTGTCCGGCAGTGCTTGGGTTGACGATACGCATATTGATTTTAGCTGCCATCGCAAGAAATCGCTCTAATCTCGCGCTAGAATGGTCGGGTCCAGCGCCTTCATGACCATGCGGAAGCAGCATCACCAGTGATGGTGTTTCGCCCCATTTTTCACGCGCAGACGTAATGAACTCATCAATAATATTTTGTGCGCCGTTGACAAAATCGCCATATTGCGCCTCCCAGATGACAAGAACCTCTTGCGCTTCTACATTATAACCATACTCGAAACCGAGAACAGCTTCTTCTGATAAGGGACTGTTGTTAATCTCAAAAGAGGCTTTCGCTTGTGGGATTTCTTGTAGTGGCATAAGTTCTCTGCCGGAAATAGCATCATGGAGTACGGCATGACGATGGCTAAATGTGCCACGTTGCGCTTCTTGTCCCGTAAAGCGAATCGGGATACCATCGGCAAGAATACTGGCAAAGGCAAATTCTTCTGCTGTTCCCCAATCCATCGCTCTTTTTTCGGGGTCATTGACTGTAGTTCGTCGATTCCGAATCGTCTTCTCGAAACGCGATGAATAGAAATTGAAGCCCTCGTAAGTCCCCGTCAAACCGTCATTCAAAGCTATCAAAACATCAGATTCTACTCGTGTATCAATCTTCTTAGCGATACCCTTGGGCGGTTCTGGTGTATTCAAATCCGCAATGCCTTCTTGCGCCGCTTCCATGGCATCCAATTCTGATTGCAAAAAATCCATGTGTTTCTTGACAATTGCTTGCGTCTCATCCGCGCTCATCTCGCCCTTTTCGACCAATACACTCGCCCACAGAGTACGAACTGTGTCATGTTGCCGTACCGTTTTGTACATCAAAGGTTGTGTAAAGCTCGGTTCATCTAATTCATTGTGACCGTAACGCCGATAGCCAACAAGGTCTATCAAGAAATCTTTCTCAAAAACAGCCGTGTATGCCGAAGCCAAGCGTGCCACTTCGATACAAGCAGCAGGGTCATCGGCATTAACATGCACAATCGGGATTTGGAAACCTTTCGCTAAATCACTAGCATAGAGCGTACTGCGCCCATCGCTCGGCAGTGTTGTAAAGCCAAGTTGATTATTGGCGATGATATGCAGTGTCCCACCGACACCAAAGCCCGGTAATTTCGATAGGTTAAATGTTTCGGCGACAATTCCTTGCCCAGGGAACGCCGCATCACCATGAATCAAGACTTGCATTGTCGCAAACGGGTCAAATTCGACAACACCAGCTTTATCGCGCTGAGTGGCTGCCGCCCGTGCCATACCAATCACAACCGGATTAGCCGCTTCCAAGTGACTCGGATTCGGAGTCAACTTGATGGTGAGTCCGGTTTTTGGAACAACGTGCATTGCCCCCTTGTGATACTTTACATCATCGACTGTCCAGCCAATCGCATCAACTTCACTGGCATGTTCACGAGTATCTTTGAATTCTGCCAGAATACGTTGATAATCGCGCTGCATGATATGTGCCAAAACATTCAACCGTCCGCGATGTGCCATCCCAATATAAAGATTCTTCGTATTGGTCGTCTCCCCAGCATAGCGCACAACTTCATCTAGCATCGGTATCATGACATCCAAGCCTTCAATCGAGAAGCGATACTTAGTCGGGAAGGCACGTTGTAAAAAGTGTTCCAATGCCTCAACTTGTGTCAGGCGTTCTAACATTTTTAGATTCTCGTCATTGCCCCAACCATAACGATAACGCCGCGCTTCAATTGCTTCTCGCAACCAAATACGCTCTTTCGGATTATGAATGTGTTCATTATCGTAGCCAATAGTAGAGCAGTAAATGGCACGCAAACGCTGTATCGCCTCATATGCTGTGCTACTTTGACTAGCAACAGGTCCATCCGTAATCAGAGCGGGTGGCAAATTCTTGAGGTCGTCATCGCTGATTCCGTGTGCATCAGGATAAAGTGCTGGGTCATCAGGTGATGGTCGTTCTAATGGGTCGAGTCGTGCCGCAAGATGCCCAAATTGCCGCACCGCTTGGGCATATTCTACCGCCCCGACAACTTTCCGAATATCTATTGCCGACGCATCTCCTATCGAATCTGCCCCACCATTCATAGTCATGTCAGGCGACCAATGACGAAAGAACTCTGCTGTGTTTGCATCAACCGAATCGGGTGCTTCCAAATAGCGGTCATATAATTCTAGGACATAGCCCATATTGGGTCCATAAAATTGTTTTGGGGATGTCATTGTCGTTTGCCCCTCTTTTTATATAATGTATTCAGTGCGACTACTAGGATAACATATTCTATGCTAACTATTTGCAGACAATTCTAACCTAATCTACACCAATTGCGATATTGAAACTCGTATGAAGTGTACTAAGCCATGATCGAACACTCATTTGCTATATTCACGCTTCCAAAATATCGTGAATTTTATTAATGAAACATGAGATGAACTTCCCTCAAAAGTCAATTTGTGCTATGATAGAACTGACCAGTCAGTCTAGTTGTCAGCGACCCTACGAGACAATTCGGGAGCTTGAAAAAGCTCGACGCTGACCAGCCTCAGTCTTGAAGTTGCGAGGCTACGTTAGGGACGAATAGATAGGCACTTCGGAATGCTTCTCCAGTTCCGAACCCTGCGGCAAGTGGTTAAACAGGCATACAGGGTACGAAGTCGGTGCTGCTTGCGAAAAACCGTCTCATAACATTGGCGAGGAGACCTTTACCTGCGAAAGCAGAGAATTTGAATAGGTAACATTCATGCAACGAGTATTAGTCGTAGACAAGAATAAAGAAGCTCTCATGCCCTGTCATCCTGCACGGGCGCGGCACTTGCTCAAGAACGGCAAGGCGGCTGTGTTTCGCAAATATCCGTTCACAATTATTTTGAAAGAACGTGAGGGCGGCGAAACGCAATCTGTACAGGTCAAGATTGACCCCGGTTCCAAGACGACAGGCATAGCGATGGCGGCAGGCTTCAAACGCGGCTTGCGTGCTATTTGGGTAGCTCAATTGACGCATCGTGGACAGCAAATTCGAGATGACCTCCTAAGTCGCCGACAATCAAGACGGTCAAGACGTAACCGCGAGACACGCTATCGTAAACCGCGCTTCTTGAACCGTCGTAGACCGAAAGGCTGGTTAGCCCCCTCTTTGCTGAGTCGGGTTCGCAATATCTGGACATGGCTCAAGCGGCTCAATCGCTTTATCCCTATTACACATCTAGCGATGGAATTGAATCGTTTCGATACTCAGAAACTGCAAAATCCTGAGATTAGCGGTATAGAATACCAGCAAGGGACTTTGCAAGGTTACGAAGTGCGCGAATATCTGCTGGAAAAATGGGGACGTAAGTGTGCCTACTGTGGTGCAACTCACGTTCCCTTACAAGTTGAGCACATCGAATCCAAGTCAACAGGGGGTTCAGACAGGGTTAGCAACCTCACCATATCTTGCCAGCCTTGCAACTTAGCCAAAGGAACAATGAGTGCCGCCGAATTTGGCTACTCTAAGATTCAAGCACAAGCGAAGAAACCCTTGAAAGACGCGGCGGCTGTCAATGCCACACGCTATGCTTTGCTTAAGCAAATCGAACTGACGGGTTTGCCGATTGAAACAGGCACAGGTGGACAGACGAAATTCAATCGTATCACACAAGATTATCCTAAAACGCACTGGCTAGATGCGGTTTGTGTGGGCGAAAGTGGCAGAACTGTTTTTGTCCATTCAACTTTAGCACCACTTCTGATTACCGCACAAGGACGGGGTTCACGACAAATGTGCGCCATGAATAAATATGGTTTCCCGCGTACAAAACCGAAGCAATTCAAGCGTGTTCACAGTTTCCAAACAGGGGATATTGTCAAGGCTGTTGTTACGAAAGGCAAGAAAAAAGGTACTTATGTCGGGCGCGTATTAGTTCGCGCTTCTAGTAATTTTGATATTCGCACCGCCACGCAACGAGTTCAAGGTATCAGCTACAAATATTGTCAACCGATACATAGAGGAGATGGTTATGCCTACTCATTCAGTCCACCAACAGGCTGAAGCCCAAAGTTCACATCCTCACCTTGTCTTCCCAACGAATGAATTCGGGCTTCTTACGGCAATTTCAGTGAAGAAAGGCTCACATGAAACAAACGAACAAACCTAAAAGTACCAAAGACCGAATACTCGATGCCGCGCTGAATATTTTTAGCAGAAAGGGCTATTATGGCACACCCGTTGACGAAATTGTGGACGAAGCAAACACGTCAAAGGGGTCAATGTATTTTCACTTTCCCAACAAAGAACAACTTTTTCTAGCACTCGTAGACCAATTTGCCAATGTGCTAGAACGCAATGTCACCGATGCCATTGAAGAATCACCGAAAGGCATGGGGCGCGTCAAAATTGCGATTGAAAGTGTGCTGGATACCTTCGGCAAATATCGCCGCCCAGCGAAAATTTTGCTGGTTCAAGCAGTAGGATTAGGCAGTGTTTTCGAGAGAAAACGGATGGAAGTCACAGACCGTTTTGCTGAATTGATTCAGACTTATCTTGATGAAGCGATTGACATTGGCGATATTGAGCCAGTCGATACCGAAGTCATATCTCATGCGTGGATGGGTGCGATTTACAATGTCGTCATTAAGTGGGTTTATACAGGCGACCCCACCCCTGACCGTATCATGAAACAACTCGTACCGATGCTACTCAAAAGTGTTAACTACAACGAATAATCCCTACCGTCACTGATGTATCGCCTCCCTTGAATTCGGGGGATGACGGGAGGGGGTTTGTGAAGGGCAAATAAATCATGAATCTACCCAAAAACTCCACCTATACCAGTATTCCAGCACAGTATGGGCGCTTAATCAGTGTGCATATCCCATGCGATGTTTCGCTTGCGGCGTTTTTGCAATCGGCACAAGGACAGCCGCGTTTCTATTGGGAAAGTAGTCGTGATGATGTTGCCTTCGCTGGAATCGGCACTGCATTAGAGCTTAAGGCATGGGGCGCAGACCGTTTCGAGACGATTCGCCATCACGCTATGGAACTATTCGCCGATGCAATGGTATTAAATGAAGAAGAGCCGCTTGCAGCACCCCGTCTGTTTGGTGGATTCTCGTTTCGAGATGACTTCGTGCCGGATGTCGCATGGTCAGATTTCACGCCAGCCCATTTTGTCTTGCCACATTATCAATTGGTGCGCGTCGGCGCTACGCTGTGGTTGTCCATCAATGCCAATATTCCCTATGGCGAGAATCCAATCGGATTACTACCCGAACTAAAAGCCGCACTACAGAAAAAAGCCGATGAACTCCGCAATTATCAAATGAAATCACTATCGCAGCAAGCCCATACTGACCTCACCTACCCGATGCCCTATGGGGTATGGGAACGTATCATCACTGATGCAACTAAACGCATGACAATCGGTGAACTGAATAAAGTGGTTTTATCACGGGTTGCCGAAGTACGTTTTGCCGAACGTGTCCATGTCGATTCGGCGTTAGATTATCTTGCCCAAACATACCCTGAAACTTATCGTTTTCTGTTTGAACCGCGCCCTTATCATGCTTTTTATGGCGCAACACCCGAATTATTAGCGTCGGTCAATGGCAAACAAGTCGAGACGATGGCACTCGCCGGCAGCATCCGACGTGGCAACTCTCTCGCAGAAGATGACATCTACGGCAATGAACTGCTCAATAGCCCGAAAGATAGTTATGAGCATCAACTGGTCATAGATGGCGTGAAGTCGAGACTCGAAGCCCTAACAGAAAATCTGAATATCGGCACAACAGGCATCATGCGACTGAGCAATATTCAGCATATCCACACGCCGATTTCTGGCACATTACGCCAAGATAACGGCGTTATTCCTGTCGTTGAGGCTCTGCATCCGACTCCGGCATTAGGCGGTAATCCGCGTGAACTCGCCATGAAATTGATAGGCGACTATGAACCTGCTCCGCGTGGTTGGTATGGTGCGCCTGTCGGTTGGCTTGACCGCCATATGAACGGGCAATTCGGAGTTGCGATTCGCTCGGCTGTAGCACAAGATAAGCGTGTTTGGCTCTATGCAGGAGCAGGTATCGTTGCGGATAGTGAACCGCAGAAAGAATGGGACGAAACAGCTTTGAAATTCATTCCGATGCTCCGTGCGTTGGGCATTGAAAACGATGAAACATAAACTTCGTACTATATGCCTTCGGATAAACCCGAAGGCTATTTTCAGCGACATCGGCTAAAACCGACAATTCAGTCTTATTAGCTTATTTGTCCACTTTAGTGGATTTCGTAATTTTAGCCTCAAAGTTTATTTTGAGGCATTACAAGAGACTAAATATTGTGATTGTGTAGAAAAATATGGCTAACCGAAATACAGTATGGGCAAGCATTTTCGTAGACGAACTCGCACGGTGCGGATTAAAAACCGTTTGTGCGGCACCCGGTAGTCGGCATACCCCGTTGATGTTGGCTGTAGCAAAACATCCTGATATTAAAGTCTACTCGCACTTAGACGAACGCAGTGCCTCATTTTTTGCGTTAGGATTAGCCCTCGCTTCTAATAAACCTGTCGCCCTGATTTGCACCTCCGGCACAGCAGGCGCGAATATGTATCCAGCAATTATCGAAGCGCATCAATCACGAGTGCCATTGATTGTCATCACAGCAGACCGTCCGCCCGAATTGCGGCATAGTGGCGCAAACCAGACCATCGACCAAATTAAAATGTTTGGCGATTTTGTGCTGTGGTTTGTCGATATGGCACTGCCTGAAGCGAATCCACCAGCCGTCGCCATTCGTAACCTACGCACAACAGCCAATCGCGCCTATGCCAAGGCAAACGGCATCCGCAAAGGAGTCGTTCACCTCAACATGCCCTTCCGCAAACCCCTCGAACCAACAGAAGTTGAGGGGGATATAGTAGAAGTCCCATTAGGTGCAGAAGCAAGAGAAGGCGGCAGGTCATTTGCAGGTAGAAGTTTAGGTCTACCATCCATGATTTCAGGCAACTGGATTCGTGATATAGTACACGAATATAATAATGGTTTTATTATCGCAGGGCGCAGAGTAAATCAAAGGGATGGAGGATATGGATTACTTGACTTATCAAAAGTTACTGGTTATCCGCTTATCGCAGATATTGACTATAAATTGGTCTCAGTCCTTAAGGATGTACCTAAACCAATTCGGGGATTTGAAACATTCGGCTCATATCTCAATAATCTAATACAACCACCTGATGCTGTCATTCGAATTGGTGATTTGCCTCTTTCAGCACAACTAAATAATTACATTACTACTCATCCACCGAAATTCTATTTACATATAACAGAAAGCGGTGGCTGGTCAGATGATAGTCACCTTGTTACAGCATTTGCAATAAACACGGAACAATGGGCTGTAAATAAGTTTTTAGAACGTGGTGAATATGAATTACAGCCAAAACGTGAAATACATCCTATTTACGCTATCGAACAAACGACGTGGGAAACCATCAACCATGAAATCGAAACAGGACAATATTTCGATGGGGCAGTGGTCTATGATGTCGTCGATTTAATCCCTGCCGAAAGTACCCTATTCGCTGGCAATAGCTTACCTGTCCGTCATCTTGACCAGTTCGGCAAACCTCAAGATAAGCGCATTTATACCTATGCCAATCGTGGTGCATCGGGCATTGATGGTAATATCAGTAGTGCATTAGGCGCAGGGGCAGCACGACCTAATAAGCCGCTTGTCGCCATTCTCGGAGATATCACCTTCTATCATGATATGAATGGTCTGTTGGCAGTACAACGTTGCGGTGTTCCGATAACGATTGTGCTGCTCAATAACGGTGGCGGCGGTATCTTCAATCGACTGCCAATACGTGATTTTGAGCCAGAATTTACTGACTATTTCCTGACTCCACATGGACTCGACTTCTCACATACAGCTAAAATGTATGGGCTAGACTTTGTGTCGATTGATGCTTATAGCAAGGGTGCGCGAGATAGTTTCAGGCAAGCATTTACTGAGCGTGTCAGTAGTGATAAGAGTACAATTATCGAAGTCCGAACTAACTCACGCCAAGACGAAGTACGCCGTCAGGAAATCATCGCCGCCGTTCATGCCCGTTTACAGGAACTAAAGCTATAAATTCACCACGAAGAAAAGAAGGACACGAAGAAAATGATGAGAAAAGACACAAAACTAGATGCCTACACAGAAGACCTTGCATACCGAGTCATTGGCGCTGCAATTGAAGTTCATCGCGTTCTCGGACCCGGATTATTAGAAGGTATTTATGAGAAAGCACTCTGCATTGAGTTAGCTGAGAGAAATATTGGATTTAATCAACAAAAAGAAATTCCAGTGTCTTATAAGGAGCATTCAATCGGAAATAATTTTGTAGATATTTTAGTTGAGGATAGAATCGTACTCGAATTGAAATCCGTGGATAGATTACATCCTGTTCATCAAGCGCAAATCATTACTTATCTCAAAATTTCTCACAAACAACTCGGGTTTCTAATTAATTTTAACACTCGTTTTCTCACAAGAAGGAATCAAACGCTTTGTTTTATAGATTTTTCGTAACTGCTCAGGGGTATTGTAACGGAAATTGAGAAAAGATGGTACAATCTGAAACATGAATGAGATACGCGAGCAATTGAGACAACTGAATAAAGAACAACTGATTGACATCATCTTGGAGATGCGTGGGCAGATT
>JAUZRW010000002.1 GCA_030950085.1 Anaerolineae bacterium | reverse complement strand
TTTCCAGTAGCAAATAGTCGTCAATAAGCCTTTCTTTATTCAGTTGTTCCAGTTCTTCTCGTTTTGTCAGCATGACTTTAGTATACTTCTTTTATTCACTTTCGCTCTCCACAATCTCATGGATAGCTGAATAGATACGATTTCTTGTACAACTTCCTCTTAACAGACGACTGCAAGTCTGCTATACTATGATTGTCAGTAACGTATGGGAGCGAAATAGGTTCGACAGCGGAGGCTGATGCCGTATTGCAGGTCGCAGGAGATGTACTGCGTGAACAATGTCTAGACACCAATATAGGTGCCGAAAATAACTCACTTGCCTACGCTGCGTAATTAACGTAACGTGAGGTAGCTGGCGCAAAGTCGTCAGTCGTTTGCATCTGTTTTGCCCGTCTGGGCAGGTGTGAGCGTCATTCTAGGCGGGATGCTATCTCGTATACACCGATACCATGAGACCAAGATTTTATCGGTTAGTTAACAGTCTACCGTGTCTCCCGGGCTACTGTTGGCGAATGTAAATGGACGACTAAACCTGTAGATATGCGCGTGTCGAGACCGTTGGACGGCGGTGCGATACCGCCCGCTTCCACATCAAACGAGAAAACCGTACTCAAAAAGTGCGGTTTTTTCTTGTCTAACAAACTATCTACAATGATGCTCTAACACCTGTCTCACTTTGCAATTTTGTGTGAGGCGCAGTAAAACCCCGCAAGGGGCTTTTGTGCGAAAATCCACAATTGGTACTTTTGTACGCTCTATAGCGCACTGTTTTAGAGTCCTAACCAAATTCACATTGCATGAATCATCACACATATAATATAATGAACGCCTAAAGAAGTCGTCAGTGGGAAATCCGCATGTCCGTTACCCAGCAAATCAAAGACAAGCTGGATATTGTTCAGTACATAGGTGAATACGTCCCCGGACTGAAAAAAGCCGGACGCTATTATAAAGCCTGCTGCCCGTTTCATGGCGAAAAAACCCCTTCTTTTGTCGTGAATCCTGACACGCAGTCGTGGCGCTGCTTCGGCGCGTGTGCGGAAGGTGGCGACCTCTTCACATTTGCCCAAAAGATGCACGGCTGGACTTTTTCTGAGGCTTTGCGCGAACTCGGTCAGCGTGCCGGAGTCGAAGTCAAGAAACGGACTCCGCAGCAACAAGAACAAGATGAACATCTCGACAAATTGCGTGGACTGCTGACAACCGTTTCAGAATGGTATCACGAGCATTTACTCAGCGATGACCCCCATGCACAACGGGCGCTATTTTATACCGAAAAAGAACGGGGCTTTACCCGCGAGACGATTAAAACTTTCGAGATAGGTTATGCCCCTCTCGGCTGGAATTCGATGCTGGATGAGTTGAAAAAAATCGGCTACAGCGAAGACGATGCTGTCGAAGCCGGACTCGCTAGTCGTAATGACAAAGGGCGTGTCTATGGCCGCTTCCGCAATCGCTTGATGATACCGATTCGGGATGAGCGCGGACGGGTAATTGGTTTTGGGGCGCGAGTGCTAGACCCCAAGGACACGCCAAAGTATCTGAATTCGCCACAATCCACTATATTTGACAAAAGCAGTACATTATATGGTCTTGATGTAGCGAAACGTGCCATCCGCGATAGTGAAACAGCCGTGATTGTTGAAGGTTACATGGATGTGATTCAAGCCCATCAAGCCGGCTACCCCAATGTTGTCGCGCAGATGGGAACAGCGATGACTGAAGCACAACTCAAATTACTCACGCCGCGCTATGCCAGCAAAATCATTATGGCACTAGATGCCGATGAAGCTGGACAAAACGCCACTCGCCGCAGTCTTGAAGTGGCACGCGAAACCTTGCAAGCGGACTACATGGGTAAGTTACAGGTTGATATTCGCGTCTTAGAAATAGATGATGCCAAAGACCCTGATGAGGTGTTGCGCCAAACACCAGAGAAGTGGGCTACTTATGTCGAGGCTGCGATTCCGGTAGCTGATTTTGTCATAAACATAGAAACAAATGATTTGCCGCCCAATGCGTCGATGACCGAACGACAGGCAGCCGCACAACGCATTTTACCGATTTTGGCAGCATCAGAAAATAATCTCTATAAAAAAGACAATTTGCAAAAACTCGCCATGCGCTTGCATATCTCGGAAAGTGATTTGTTGGCGTGGGCGCAAGAAATTCAGCGTATAGCAGCACGCAAACCGCGACGGTCTGCACCACAAGATAATATGCCACCGCCGCCCGATGATAGCTATTTTGGCAGTATGGATGAACCACCACCTAATTTCGATTTTGATGATGAGGGGCTGCCGCCAGAGTATTATGAAGGGACGTACATCCCACCCGTAGAAAAGCAACCGACATCGCCAAGCACAGCACAATTGCCAACATTTGCCACGCGCAATAGTAGTCGCGCAACGGAGGCTTATTGTTTGGGCATGTTACTCAATAAGCCGACGCTTTTGGCACAAATTAACCGGAAATTCCGTGAATTGGCACAGAATAATACAAAGCTATTGCAAGGACCCTTATCGGAACTCAATAGTGAAGATTTTAGTCAAGGAGACTATCGCGCCTTACTCAGTGAATTGCAATCAGCGATGTCACAAGATGATGTTGACCCGATGGATTATCTACGCGAAGAACTTGATGAGATGTTGGTTGACGAAATGACTATTCTCTTGTTAGAAGAGCCGCAAGCCATTCATCGTCATATGGGTATGCGACACAGTGCCGAGTTTGAAGATGTCTGGAAAAATTTTGAGCGCCGTGTGCGCCCTAGTATTGATACACAAGTGGATTTTATTCGGCGAGCTTTGAAAGTTCGTCACCAACGACTAGAACGCGAACAACAAGAGATTCGTTTCTTACTCGAAGATGCCCAGCGCACCCATGACAGAGAGGCTGAGTATCTGTATTGTAAACAGACGGAACCGGGATTGCGTGCCTTGTTGCTGATTCAGCGCGAACTTGGACAGCGCACACTGCTTTAAGGACGGATAGCATGGAGACACAAAAACCAATATGCTTGTTACGCTTATCACAGCACACTGCCAATTACGAAACAGGTGAATTATGAGCAACGATAACATTCGAGATGCCATTAACGCCTTTGATGCGGATGATGATGATTTCTTCAATAGCCCCTTAAAAGGTATCTCTCACAATATGCTTCCGGACTCTTCGGATGATACTTTTGAGGAGTCTGATGATATTGATGACGAGGATGAGGATGAAGAAGATTCCTCTGGTCTCACGGCGGCGGATGACCCAGTACGCATGTATCTGAAAGAAATTGGTCAAGTCCCGTTGTTGAATACGAATCGGGAAATGTGGTTAAGCGCCCAGATTGCCAGCGAACATCTCCTCAATAAATTAACCGATGAACTTGCCAGCCTTGACCGTGTTCAGAATGAATCGACTGGTGACGCATCCGGATTACCGAGTCCGGTTGATATTGTGCGCCATGCCTATCAGTATCTCAGCACAGAATGGCAAGCAAGCGAGGAATTAGTGGGGCAGTTTGAGGATATTGCGTCTGCTAACCTGCGTGATTTCATTGATGAAGTACAGATGTTCACCAATAGCTGGGATAACAACAATAAATCAGCCATTCGTACCTTCTTGCGTCAGCGAGAATGGGGGCGTGATGAGCTATGGACAAAGTACGCGAGTAGATTGTTTGATGTCATTCATGCCATTAGTCTACTGCCGTTTGAATTGCAAATGCAGCTTCGGGGCTATTATCGTCAACATAAAACCCTGCCGGATTTAGCAACATTTACAAACTGGATTGAAGAAATAGATGACCCAGCAGAAGAATCGCGCTATACACTAGAGCAGGTCGAAAATCGGGCAGAGATGGCAGTTGAGGCACTCACTCGTGCTAATCTGCGGCTTGTTGTCAGTGTGGCGAAACGTTATATGGGGCGCGGTATCAACTTCCTTGACCTGATTCAAGAGGGAAATATCGGTTTGCTGCGAGCGGTTGCCAAGTTTGACCATACGAAGGGTTTCAAATTTAGTACCTATGCAACATGGTGGATTCGCCAAGCTATTAGCCGTGCCATTGCAGACCAAGCACGGACAATTCGTATTCCGGTTCATATGGTGGAAACGATTAATCGCCTGATGCGTGTCCAGCGTGAATTGGTGCAGAAATTAGGGGCAGACCCTAGCACAGAACAAATCGCCCTCGAAATGGAGTTCCTCACCAAAGAAGAGCGTGATGCGATTCGGCTTCTACGGCGTGAAGGTCGCCCACTCGACTCTTTACTGGCGCGGAAATTACGGCGAGCGGCTCAAAAAGTCCGCAAAATCATACGGATTTCTCAAGAACCCATGAGCCTCGATATGCCAATTGGTCAGGAAGATAGCAGCCAATTAGGGGATTTCATTGAAGATGAGAATATCCCCGGACCCGTGGATGCTGCCAGTAAGCAATTGCTGAAAGAGCAAATTAGTAATGCGCTAGGGGTCTTATCGGAACGCGAACGCGAGGTCTTGCAAATGCGCTTCGGTCTCGTAGATGGTCAAGACCATACCCTAGAAGAAGTCGGCAAATATTTTGGTGTCACTCGTGAACGGATTCGCCAAATTGAGGCTAAGGCGCTGCGGAAATTGCGTCATCCGACTCGCAGCCGCCAACTCCGCGATTATCTGGAGATGTAGCAAGTCTACGAATAAGCTAGGCAATTTTTACTTGCTTTTGTGTTCATCTGTGATGTAGAATCTGGAAAGTAATTGGAAATAAAATCTCAGTTTTGTAGGGGCATAACGCGCTATGCCCTTACGACAGAATTCTAAAAACTTCTTAGACTCCACATGAGTACTCGACCAAAAAAGTTTTTATGTAGGGGCGCAATGCCTTGCGCCCGAAAAACACAAATCTAATCGTCAAGAATTAAATTGGTCAAGTATGAGTAACCTTCAATATATTTTTAGAAAAAACGTAACGCAGAGACACGGAGAATCAGAGGCGCAGAGCATTATTTTGAATAGAAATCTTGGCGTTTTGGCGGTTCATCTTTTTTTGCAATTATTTACCGAAGGTTACTGTTGTAGAGTCCCGAAAGTTTCTGGAAATTGGTCGTAGGGGCGCAGCGCGCTGCGCCAGTACAAAAGAAAAATTTTATTTCTAATTACTTTCCAGATTCTACATGTGAGGGCATATATACGATAGCCTGAGTTTTGGATAGGTGTATAAAAACTGAAAATGAATTGTTTGCCAGATTAGGAAAATACAGCGTGTGGCACGATAATTTCCAGAAGGGTATCAATCCTAAATGGCAGATTGGAGAAATCGGGGAAGGGCGAGTTATTCACCAAGCCCATGCCTTACATCTCACGCTACCCCCAACAGACGAAGATACATACAGCGATGCCCAGATTACGGATTATATCCCACAGCAACGTAACTTCACGCTCACAGCACCGCTACGCTTGACTGTCACAGCCTACAGCACACAACCTGCTAATCAGATGGTGGGGACAGCCGGATTCGGTTTCTGGAATCATCCTTTTGTGCCGAATGAAAAAGGGTTTCGTGTGCCGCAAGCATTATGGTTTTTCTTCGGCGCACCCCCGAATGACATGCCACTTGCTAAAGGTGTTCGCGGCAATGGTTGGAAAGCTGCCACCTTTAATGCTCATCGCTGGCAATTTTATGCTTTGCTCCCGACAGCGCCGATTGCCATCCCCCTCATGCACATTCCGCCTGCTTATGATGTACTATGGACTATCGGACAACGGGCTATCGGTGTCACTGAAACCCTGCTTGCGCCTGATTTGCTGCAATCAGCACATACGTATATGCTAGAATGGCATCCTGACCATGTGATTTTTGCGGTGGATGGCGACACGGTACAAATTGCGCGTCATGGCATCTCCAAGAATCCGCTTGGTTTCATCGCGTGGATTGATAATCAGTATGCGATTGTCTCTCCAAAGGGGCGTTTTGGATTTGGCATCAGTCGTGTTCCGCAATCGCAATCATTGATTCTGAATGACATCAAAATCGAAAAATTATAAGCATCGCACATTCATTGTATGAAGTCTCGAAAGAAACGTAGAAAAAATGAACCACAAAGGCACGAAGAACACAAAGATTCAAGTTCAAAAACACCTCTGCGCCTCTGATTCTCTGCGTTAGGTTTTTTCTTGAAAGATGAATAAATACGAAAGATTGACTCATGAAAATTGGTCTTATCTCGGATATTCACGCTGATTTGGACGGGCTAGAAAAAGCACTCAAATTATTGCGCGGCAAAAATGTCGATAAAATTCTATGTGCTGGAGATTTAGTCGATAGAGGCAAGGACGGAAACGCTGTTGTTGAACGCATCCACGAAGAAAATATCCCGACAGTGCAGGGTAATCATGATTGGATGGCATCGTTCAATCAAACCTATTTCAAGAAATATCCGGAGCGCAATGTGACTGCTACATCATTGTTATCTGAAAAAATATTACAACTGCTAGAAAATTTACCCCGTACACTGACATTTGAATTTGAAGAGCGTGAGATATTGTTAGCGCATGGCTCGCCGACAGCGATTGATGAATATGTCCACCATACAGCAACACCCACTCAGTTTAAGCATATTTTCCGAGAAGCGAAAACAAGCTATATCATCTTAGGACATACCCATATTCCGATGGTGATTCGGATGCCCAAATGGGGAGTGATTATTAATCCCGGCTCAACTTTCCAGAATTTTCCTTCACCGGCATACCCAAGTCTCAACGGGCGAAGTTGTGCTATTCTAGAACTGCCTTATGGTGAAGTCACGCACTATGACATCATGACAGGGGAAATTATGCCGACTATCCATAGCAGCATTGAATGAAGCATAAAATTGATAAATGCAATCGGGCACTATTTCACACGCAGGTCATACCACGCAGAAATATTGCCCAGTGCCTCGGTGATATAGAGTGCCGCAAATTGTAGACTTGTATAGGCATTGTCGCGCTCTAATTCACGGATAATATCGCTAGTACGAGTGACTTTGGCAAGTGATTGTTCTAAGTCGGCATTATCTTCTGGTTCAAGGTGCGAAACGAGGTGTTTGAACTGACCACCACCAAGATGCAAATTGAGTTCGCCATGTTCAGTAATCGGTGGGGCTTCATTCTTTTTGGCAATCTCAGAAACATAGATTGACTGCACATCGTTTACGCTCATTTGCCAGCGTAGCGACTGATTTTTCATCGCGCTGATAGTGCCTTGTGTGCCATCAATAACGAAGTGATTGGGTTGGCGTATGATTTGCCAAAAATGATACATGATAACCCCAAAAAGCATTAGCACTGTTGCGAGACCAATATACGGTAGCCACTGTGGATTCGGGAGCAATGTTCCCGTATTCGGCAGCGCAATATCGGCAAATAGTGTCCCCAGCGAAACGGCTAGATAAATCCCTAACCAGAGAATATTCCAGCCAATGCGCGTATATTGACGCATCAACCAACTCTGAGACCGTTCGATTTCCAGATGCCGCTTATCTGCCGATGCCCGTTTAATCGTCCAATCTCCAAAAGACAAGGGCAAGTCAGGTAGAGGCGGTGGTGCAGGCGGCGCAAACGGCTGTGGCGGAATGGCATAAAATGGCACATCAATTGCTTGAGCGAGTAGTTGCCCTGTTTGCTGTGCTAATTCTTCAAAAACAGTGATATCAGGGTCTGGCCAATGTACCAGTTCAATCCAACGGCTACCGCGTTCATTGGCAATAATCGGCGCGAGAATCAAGCCTAAGTGCCATGCTTCATCGGTATGTTGCCAACCCAAAACAACCTGAACAACATGCTCTCTACCCAATATGCCACTTGATGCTAAACGGCGTGTGGCGGCAAAGCGTGTCCCGTAGCGCAATCCCTGTGGAGTCGCCTCTGCGAGAGGGCGGTCATTATAGAGGACACGCCAACGATTGGGTGTGGTGTGGATAGTGTGATTATCGGCGGCAGAAACCTGATTCATAGAATAGACTTTATCTTTATGGTTAAGTACAGCGCACCAGTATGCCAGAATTTCCTCAAATTGTGCAGATATAAAATAACGAAGTCAGGTTGTCTTTGCTTCCTTGATGAAAATTAAGCACATTAACGGCGTAGTCGCTATCCATGATGTACAATGCCCTCATTAATTAAAAGCAAAGAATGGGTACGTGATGGATACACTAAAAATTACAGTGGGTGACTTGGTTTTTATCGCCAAATTGGAAGTCGAAGATGCGCCTCAAACCTGTGCGGCATTTACGAAGCAGTTGCCGTTTACGAGTCAGTTGGTTCAAGCACGCTGGAGTGGTGAATCAGCATGGATTCCGTTGGGCGATATGCAATTCGGTGTGGGCTACGAGAATCATACCAGTTATCCTTCTCGTGGCGAGATATTGCTCTATCCGGGCGGTATCAGTGAAACAGAAATCCTCTTCCCATACGGCGCGACACATTTTGCCAGTAAGATGGGACAACTCGCAGGCAATCACTTTCTGACAATTATTGAAGGGCGCGAACATTTAGCAGAAGTCGGGAAACGTGTCTTGTGGCAAGGCGCACAAGCGATTGTCTTTGCCGTGCTGGATTAAATGACTCTGCGCCTCTGATTCTCTGTGTCTCTGCGTTACGCTTTTTCTTGGAAGATGAATTCTTATATTGCCCAATACACCCAATCGCCATCTGACAACGCATAAGGTTTTAACAAGGCTCTTGCTTGTGAAAGATGCCTGTGTGCCGTAGTATAGAGCGAGATGGTTTGGAAGGGAATTTTATGGTATTGAATATCAAAGCAGCAATGGCACAAACAACGATTAGAAATTATCTACAGGCAGGCGATTTCCATAGAGCGTTAAATGCCTGTCGTGTTATCCTCGAAGACGCACGCGAACGACAAGATGAACAATCCGAAGCCATTGCCATCATTGGTTTGGCACAAGTACATCAATATATCGGCAAATTTTATGATGCACGAGTCTATGCCGATGGTGGGCTACAATCCGCACAAGCCATCGCTATTCCAGAACTGACAACTATGGCACTCAATACACGGGCATCTATTTTTTTCGTCGGCAATCTCAAATTTGATGAAGCAGAAGCCGATTATCGTGCGGCATTGCAACTGGCTCATAATAACGATGATAAGCGCGGTATTGCCACAGCCTTAGCCGGTATTGCCGCGATATACAATCATGCTCATGATTATAATCGCGCCATTAAATATGCTCGTGAATCATTCGATTTTGCTCGCGAAATGCCAGACGACTTTTTGATGGCGACAGCTTTGGGCATTATGGGCAATGGTTTTGTGAAACAGGGGAGTTATGAAAAATCACTCAAGGCATTTGACGATGCGCTTGGATTCTGCGAAAAATATAATAACAAACTGATAGAGATTTATCTCATGGGCAACAAAGGATTTTTGCTGACCCAAGATGTTCGCTATTTTGATGATGGCTTACAATTGTTAGACCAAGCACTGACAGCAGCCCAAGATATGGATTGTGCGCCCCATGAATTTGCCCTGCTTCATATGAATGCCATCACACGCGAACGAGTAGGACAAGATGATATTGCCCTCGACTATTATCTGACGATGGTGAATCGCGCCCAAACATGGGAAAATCGGGCATATGAGGCACTGACCTTTTACGAAATCGGGCGTATGTATACCCGTTCTAAAGAATACAATGAGTCGATAGATAATTTTGGACACGCCTTGCTGATTAGCCGTGAGACCATGAATCCGTTTTATGAAGCACAGGTAGAATCCGCCATGGGCATGACTTACGCCCTCATGCACGATTACGAATCCGCTTTGTCGCATTATATGGCAGCACGAACACTCTACGATGCACTCGGTGATGATTCCAGAACGAGTAGCCTGACACAGACGATTCTTCTCACTTATATCAATCGCCTAATAGACCGTATTTTGCGTTTCTTGGGTGTGCGTCAGAGTAGTGTAGAAGAAACATCAGGAAACGACGATTAACGCGACTCTATGTCTTTCACCCTTTGCATCTTTGCGTTGAGCATTTTATGAAAACATACCGAAGGTTACTTTAACAGGCTGTTTGAGAAAAATTCATGAATCGATTTGGACAGATTGGCATTGCGCTGGGTGCGCTGGGAATCATGGTGACACTCATGGGCTTATTCCCAACCATTACGGGGGTAGAAGAAACCGTCGGCATTGGCATTGTGCAGATTTTTTTGCTGTTAGTCGGTAATGGGATGCTCATCTTTGGGGCGATTCTCTATGCCAAATTCACCTTTTACCTCAATATTCCATCCACGCTTGTCCAACAGGTCGGAATCCGACTAGCCTTGACAGGGTTGCTCTTTGCTGCGCTGAGTGGTTTATCCGATATTTTGGGTTTTGGCTCGCACCTTCGCAGTGATACCGGTGATGTTTATTTAGGTTGGTTACAAATGGTCGGCTTGCTGGCAAATTTTGCAGTTTCCTCATTTGGAGTCATTCTCTACGCCGTTGCCGGACTCAATCGTATTCCTGATACACCGTCTGCAACAGATGATGTCGATGGCAGCGATAAAGCACAAGATGATAAACAAGGGTAAGAAATATTCATCAAGGATAGGATGATAGTGATTAAAAATTAAATGTCGATATAAAATTCGACGATTTTAAGACAATCCCAGTTGAAATGTAGGGGATGACCCATGTGTCATCCCTAGACTTTGGCACATTAAAGTAGCCTACGGCGATATGTCGAGAGCTACTTTTCGTTATAAAGTGTTATAAAAAGACGAAGTGAGGGCTAAGAGCGTGCCGCACCATAGATAGCATTGGACAAGCCCTGCAAAAGGTCT
>JAUZRW010000199.1 GCA_030950085.1 Anaerolineae bacterium | reverse complement strand
GAAGACCTTTTGCAGGCTTTGTCCAATGCTATCTATGGCGCGGCACGCTCTTAGCCCTCACTTCGTCTTTTTATAACACTTTATAACGAAAAGTAGCTCTCGACATATCGCCGTAGGCTACTTTAATGTGCCAAAGTCTAGTTTTGGGCGCAATGCCTTGCGCCCCTACGTAAAAACTTTTTTGGTCATGTACTATTTTTTCAATTTATAGTCACTGCCTGTAGTCACTTTGCATGAACAGATAGAGAGACTATAGTGATTATCAAGGTTTTATCCGTATATCAATGCGAATCAATCATGACGGAACAGGTTATGGGAAAGATTTTGCTTCTGCTCCATCGCTATAAAGCGTAAGGGCAGAAGATACGATAAAATCTTGAAGTACACTAATCATGAACCAATATTTGTTGAAAGGATGCTTTATGACAGCTATCAGTGCCGATTCGGGTGCGAATAATCCCGAAATTGACGCAGCAACTTATAGCAAGCGTATTCGGGCATGGACGCTTTATGATTGGGCAAATAGCGCCTTTGTGACAACTATTACCGCCGCTATACTACCCGTTTATTATAGTACCGTTGCGGGTTCAACCTTGCCGAGCGCGGCGACTGCCACTGCCTATTGGGGACTGACGAATAGTATCGCCCTACTGATTGTGGCGATTTTATCTCCTATTCTGGGTACAGTCTCTGATGTGATGCGTGGGAAGAAGAAATTCTTATCTATTTTCATGGGGATAGGCATTGTGGGTGCTGGGTCGCTGGTTCTGATTAGTACCGGCGATTGGTTGCTGGCTTCGATGATTTATATTCTAGGACGAGTCGGTTTTGCAGGGTCGCTTGTTTTCTATGATGCCCTGTTGCCACACGTTGCGCGACCAGAAGACCAAGATAAGGTCTCGACACGCGGTTATGCGCTCGGCTATGTCGGTGGTGGCGTTTTGCTGGCTATCAATGTGGTCATGCTACAAGTTATCCCTGATACATGGTTCGATTTTGCAGGGATTCGCCTCTCGTTTCTGAGCGTGGCAATCTGGTGGGGGCTATTCTCAATACCGATTTTCCGTAATGTCCCCGAACCCCCTTCGGCAACTGCCGCCTTACAAGCAGGCGAGTCGATTATTCGGGTGAGTTTTGCTCGTATGCGCCAAACATTTTCTGATTTGCGCCATTACAGCCAATTATTCAAATATCTAGTGTCTTTTCTCATCTACAATGATGCCATTAACACGATTATCGGCATTGCAGTGATTTATGGGGCAGAACTTGGCTTCGCCACGCTCGAACTCATTTTGGCATTGTTGATGGTGCAATTTGTCGGCGTGCCGTTCACACTGATTTTCGGCAACCTCCCTAAGCAAAGTGGCGATAGTCGCCGCCATTATTACCTTGCCTTTGTCTTGTTCAATGCCTTTATGATGCCCGTTGCTGGGATTCTCGGTGGACAAGTTTTATCACCCGATATAACGGGTAAACCACCCGAACCATATATCAGCACAGAGGCATATTATGGTGAAGGGACTTATCTGGTGACAGGTGATGAGATACAGCAAGAGGGCAATTGGGAAACACTGACTATCACAGCCGATGAACAAGTCGGAAGTGGCGTTATCGGGCAAATAACACTCTTATTTGCTGCGCCTGATGAAGCAACTTATATTCAATCGACAGGGGGCATCCTCGAATTTCCGATGAATGGACAACGCTTTGAATTGACATTTGCCTCTGCGCCGAATAGTGGTGTCTTCACGATTGAATATGATGGCACATTGCTCACAGAGACCGATGATGACGGTAATGAAGAAATTGTCGTGATTGACACTCGTGATGATGTTGTGCGCTATGGTGAAGTGGCAGTCATCACGCTGCCCGAACCCAGCGAATATACAGTACGCCTCATTCCTCAAGATGCCACTGCCGCGATTCAAGTCGCGTCGATAGACGTGTTAGTGCCGCTTCGTAGCAGTAATTTGGCGATAATCTTTGCCCTGTTATTGGCTGTACAGGCTGTGGGGGTTGCATTTGCCTTTCTTGCTGGACGCTTTTTCAAATCATTAGCGGATATGCTCGATACACGACGCAGTATTCTAGTATCGTTGTTGGTTTATTGCATCGTCGCAGTGTGGGCTTTCTTCCTGAAGGCAACGATTGAATTTTGGTATCTGGCATGGATGATTGCGGTTGTACAGGGTGGCAGTCAAGCTCTGAGTCGCAGTTTGTATGCCAGCATGTGTCCCTCATCGAAAAGTGGCGAATTCTTCGGCTTATTCAGCATCATGTCCAAGTTTTCGTCGATTATTGGACCCTTGTTGTTTACTGCCGCAGTCGCTATTTTCGGCAATAGTCGTCCTGCCATTCTCAGCCTGATTGTATTATTCATACTCGGCGGTTTCTTGCTCAGTCGTGTGGATATAGAAGAGGGTCAACACATCGCTAAAGAAGAAGATGCTGAAGTCTACGGTACACAAGCAGAAGAATAAACGAATCATAAGCCCCTTTCGGGGTTTCATCGCGCCTCACACAAAATTGCAAAGTGCGGTAGGCGTTAGAGCATTATCACAGATAGTTTGTTAAACAAGCAAAAGGGGGCATATCTCGATTGATACGCCCCCTTTGCTTAAATTATGGGCGTGGAGTAAGACGTGTTGTGAGTTCTAGCGTCTGTGTGCCATTGCTATCATTGCGAAGTATCGTCAAGACTGCTTCATCACCCGGTTGGGTTTGTTGGGCAAGATAGCTAATCAAGTCTTCCATGCTCAAAATTGGCGTGCCGTCGATAGCTGTGATAATATCCAGCGATTGCGGTGCCTCAACACCACTATCGCTTTGTATCATAGCACCCATCGCCTCAAGACCCGCGCGAGATGCTGGACTACCGGCGACAACATCTGATACGACAACGCCGCGAGTATTGTTCGGTAGCTCAAAAGCCTCCAGCAAGGCTAGATTGACATTACCGCCGGAAATACCGAGATAACTATACTCCACATAACCGCGCTCAATGAGTGTCTGCGCGACACGTTGCGTCAGGTTGGATGGGATGGCAAAACCGATACCGGCATTGCTGCCTGAGCCACTGATTATCTGTGAATTAACACCGATGACCTCACCTTGCATATTGAGTAAGGGCCCACCACTATTACCGGGGTTGATAGCCGCATCGGTCTGGATAACACCGCCGATAGAAAATTCAGTCATACCGCGAATGGTACGGTCAATGGCGCTAATAATCCCGCTTGTGAGCGTCCAACGTTCACCAAATGGGCTGCCAATAGCCAGTACCGTTTGACCAACTTCTAGCGTACTGGAATCGCCAAATGTGAGTGGATGCAAACGCTCCGATGGCACATCCTCTACTTGAATAACTGCTAAATCTGAATCGGGGTCAAGCCCGACAATTTTAGCCAGCGCTAGTGTCCCATCGAAAAAGCTCACTTCGATAGAATCTGCTTCTCTGACCACATGAAAATTGGTAACAATGTATCCATTGCTATCTATGACGAAACCAGTACCGCCACTGACCCGTTGATTCGGGCTTGCGGGTCCAGCCGTCTGAACATTTTGAGTGACACTAATTGACACAACCGACGGGCTGACTGTATTGTAAATATCTGTGAAAGTCGTATCCGCGATCTGCGATTGTGCAACGATGGGGAATACGGCGAGGACAAGTATCAACACAACAGAAAACACGCCAACTAAGACCGTCATTTTATGATTGCGAGACATATCATACCTCCTGTATGTAAAATGTTTCTCATGCTTCAATTGTGAAAAATTGGTTTATCCAACCTGCTTGTTATCATAAAAAGTGCCTATAAAAACTTTATATGAAATCTGCAAACTGTTTGTAAACTCTGTTAGGGAGATTGTAAGAATTGCGCTAGAGTCTAAATTTAGCACATCAGTAACGATAATGGAAAAATAACGGATTCTCGCTATGATAGGAGACTGTCAGTTTATATGGAGAAGGGTTTAGGATGATTGCACAGCTAATCGCAAATTTTCAAGGATTTTGGTTTCGCGTGCGCTTAACGTGGCGCTTAGTACAAGATGACCGTGTGCCGATGTGGTTGAAAGCTATCCCTGTCGCCGCCATTTTGTATCTATTTTCGCCGTTCGATATCATACCCGATGTTTTTATCGCTATCGGGCAAATAGATGATATTGTGATATTGATTGGCGGCATGGAATTATTTGAACGGTTAGCGCCAGCCGATATTGTTGAGGAGCATCGTCTAAAATTGGAGCAGGAAGCAGATTAAAAATAGGTTTTTGGTCAACGGATGACATGTATGCCATCCCTACAAACCCGTTATGATTTGTAGGGACGAGAGATATATCTCGTCCCTAGACTTTGGCTATATTTGCAAAAAGAGAAGACTTTCGTTAAAAAGCTGAGTTAGTAAATAACAGCGAGTAGAAAGTCTATCTCTAATGTCAACTATCCCTCAAAATGAAGAACTTCTCAAGCATCTATTTGAG
>JAUZRW010000198.1 GCA_030950085.1 Anaerolineae bacterium | reverse complement strand
TATCATTTGACCCCACAAGCGATTTGATATTCCACTTCGATGAATCGCTACCGTATCATCCCAATGGGAATCGCTTTACGGTTACGCTGAATGATGGTCAGCAAAAGCAATCGACTTATTACTCTGTGGGAGGGGGCTTTGTCGTCAAAGAAGGGGAGACTGCCGAGCAATCGACTGTCACCCTGCCTTATCCCTGTGATTGTGGTGACGATTTGCGGCTACATTGTCAGACGAAAAAATTGTCTATCTGGCAGATGGTCTATGAGAATGAAAAAAGTTGGCGCAGCGAAGCGGATATTCGGGCAGATTTACTGCGAATATGGGAGACGATGCTCGATTGTGTTTATCGGGGTTGCCATACCGAAGGTCAATTGCCCGGCGGATTAAATGTGATGCGACGGGCAGCTGCTATCCAGCAAAAGTTATTGGGCGCTGACTGTGAGTATAGCAATCATAGCGAATGGATAGCACAAATCAAAGAATGCAGTGATAGCTTTCCGCGTGTGGTGAAGTGGGTCAGTTGTTTTGCACTGGCAGTCAATGAAGAAAATGCCTCGTTTGGGCGCGTTGTGACAGCACCCACTAACGGAGCAGCCGGAGTCATCCCGGCGGTGCTGATGTACTACATTTGTTCCTACGATACCCATGAAGATGATATTATTCGTTTTTTGCTCGTTGCGGGTGAGATTGGCACTTTTTTCAAAAAAGGCGCGACGATTTCCGCAGCGATGGGCGGTTGCCAAGCAGAAATTGGTGTCTCCTCAGCGATGGCGGCGGCGGCTTTATGTGAATGTTTAGGCGGCACAGTTGAACAGTCATTGATGGCGGCTGAAATTGCCATGGAACATCATCTCGGTTTGACTTGTGACCCGATAGGTGGTTTGGTGCAAATCCCGTGTATAGAACGCAATGCCATGGGCGCAATGAAGGCAATCACGGCGGCGAACCTCGCCCTCGAAAGTTCGCCCCAACATGCCAAAGTTTCACTTGATGCCGTCATCAAAACCATGTGGGAAACCGCACAAGACATGAACGAGAAATACAAAGAAACATCCGAAGGCGGCTTGGCACTTCATATCCCTGTCAATGTCATTGAGTGCTGATAATCTGAACTCTGGATAAGAAATTTTGTACTGTACCTGACAAAGATTGCCAGAATTTTCACCGCTTTTCTTGGCATTCCTTGCGCTTTGGCGGTTCAATTTTAGCATTTGTACTCATTAATACACGTCTTTTTTGTCGCCTGTCGCAACAGTATCATCGCGGATTCCGCTAACAACAGCCTTAGCCGCATCCGATAAGAAGCTGCCATCAGATTGCACTGTAACCAATTGAAAACCGCGTGCAATCATGGCACGGGCTTGGCTCACCGACCCCGTATGAATCCCACAAGCGAGGTTGTTGTTTTTCGCGGCAGCCAGAATTTTATCCAGTGCTGCTAGTAATTCTGGTTTCTCAAAGTCAACCCCCGGTTTATCAAAGAGGCTCAAACTTAAGTCACTGGGTCCAATATAGAAGGCATCTAAACCCGATGTACTAGCAATCTCTTCCACATTGTTGAGAGCTTCTTTGGTTTCAATCATTGCAATAGCGAGAACCGTATCATTGGCACGATGCACATAATCAGAACCGCCATAAACACTGGCTCGGACTGGACCCATACTGCGATACCCTAATGGGTGATAGCGAACAGCCCCGACAAATGCCTCACATTCAGCACGGGTATTGACCATCGGGCAGATGATTCCGTAAGCGCCTGTATCGAGTAAGCGCATAATCAAACCCGGTTCATTCCATGTCACTCGCGCCATCGGCACTGTATCCGTCGTTGAAATTGCCTGCATCATCTGAATAGCATTTTCGAGGCTTGCGATACCGTGCTGCATATCAATCGTCAACGAATCAAAACCCGCATGAGCCATTAATTCGGCTGACCATGTACTCGGAATATGCAACCAGCCATTGATGACGACACCACCATTTGCCCAAATCGTTTTAACTTTATTTTCACGCATCAGAAAGCCTTCCTTATTTTGCCATCATTAAGATTGAATGATTGTACTCTCCCTGTGAACTATTGCCCAAACCATGCCATGCCACAAAAAAAGAGTGAACAGCTATGCTCACTCTTTGGGGAGGATTCTCAACGATATGGTGTGTGTCAATCGCCTGCGAGAGTCGGTTCTTCTGCATCAGATGATTCTTCGTCGCCTTCATAGCGGAATTGGCTCATATACAGATTGTAGTATTCGCCTTCAGCTTCTAGCAACGAGTTATGTGTGCCACGTTCGACAATTTCACCATGATTAACCACTAGCAATTGGTCAGCATTACGAATAGTGCTGAGACGGTGGGCAATCACAAAACTGGTACGACCTTCCAGTAATTTTTCAAATGCGGCTTGGATAATGCGCTCAGTACGGGTATCCACACTAGAAGTTGCCTCATCTAAAATGAGAATACGTGGGTCAAGCAATGCCGCACGTGCAATCGAAATCAATTGCCGTTGCCCCTGCGATAAGCCGCTACCGCGTTCACCGAGAACAGTATCGTAACCATCGGGTAGGCGCTCAATGAAGCTATCCGCAGCGACCATTTTTGCCGCAGCGATGACCTCTTCGTCTGTGGCATCCAATCGACCATAGCGAATGTTGTTCATGACCGTATCGCTGAACAAAAACGAATCTTGAAGCACGATACCTATCTGTGAGCGCAAACTTTCTAGCGTCACATCACGGACATCATGCCCATCAATGATGACTGCACCCTCAGCCACATCATAGAAGCGCGGCAACAAATTGATAATCGTTGTCTTACCGGCACCTGTGGGCCCAACGATAGCGATTGTCTGACCTTGTTTTGCCTCAAAACTCACGCCTTTGAGTACGGGTTCGCCTTTTTCATATTCTGCCCAGACATTATCGAAGGTCACATTACCTTGAATTTGCGCGAGGGGTTGTGCCTCTGCCTTATCCTGAATATCGACTTCACTATCCAGCAAATCAAAAATGCGCTCACCGCCAGCAATCGCGCTCTGAATATTTGTCCATAGCACAGCAATTTGGGTAATCGGCTGATTGAAACGTTGGACGTATTGCAGAAAAGTCACGACCAGACCAATCGTGACCACAGTACCGATGCCTAGCAATGGCGAATTTGTCAGCAAGGAGTAACCCCCAGCAATCACGACAATTGCCAGCGCCACATAACCGAGTGCTTCCAAAACAGGGTTGAGCGCACTTGTGAAAGCGGCAGCGCGAATATTCGCATCACGGTTTGCAGCATTGGTTTCCATGAAGTGTTCGATATTTTCATCTTCACGATTAAAGGCTTGTACTTCTCGCGCACCCGACAGACTCTCTTGCAAATCTGCATTGACACTGCCCATCTCTTTACGGCTAATACGGAATGCCTTACGAGCTTGTCCTGAGAAATACAGTGTTGCCCCCAACATCACAGGAACAACAGTCAAGGTAATCAGGGCATAAATGACATTCGCTGCCAACATTTCGTACATAATCCAGCTAAT
>JAUZRW010000197.1 GCA_030950085.1 Anaerolineae bacterium | reverse complement strand
AGAAGTTCTTCGTTTTGAGGGATAGTTGACATTAGAGTTAGACTTTCTAATCGCTGTTATTTACTAACTCAGCTTTTTAACGAAAGTCTTCTCTTTTTGCAAATACAGCCAAAGTCTAGGGATGACCCATGTGTCATCCCGATACCAGCAACGACAGGCGCACACGCGAGTACGCCCCTACAAAAGCACAACGTTTTAGGCGAAATAGGATTTGTTTTATATTTTGCACCAACTTGAAATGCACCCTAAAGGCGTTGGCATCAAATAGGCGCTGTCACAAGTCATCGCGGGTTTGGATGAAAAATGCCTTGCGTAAATTAGGGAGCGTGAAGTCGAAACCACAGGCTTTGAAAAATGCTTCTTCGTGACTGATTGCCATAATCTCAAAGATACCCCGTTCTTCTCCGAGTTCGACACAAGCAGCAACTAACTTTTTGCCGACTCCGTTGCCTTGTGCTTTTGGTGATACCGCTAAGGAGCGCAATTCTGCGAGTTTCTTGCTGTAGATTTCGAGCGCCGCCGTACCGACTAATTCACCATCCATCTCGGCAATGAAGAGTGTATCAACTAAATCTTCCAACTCTTGGAAGGTACGCGGTAACACATGCCCCTCAGCGACAAACGTTTTGAGAAATTCAGCCAGCGCGTCAAGGTCGTCACGAGTCGCTTTACGGATAGTAATCGTTGTCACGGGGCTAGTCGTCTCCATATGATAAAATCGCCAATTTCTGCGACACGTTCATAATGCGCTTGATACCAGAAGCGCAGGTCATCATGTGCCGCATCTTGCAAAATGGTGTGTGAATCAGCATCAATATTCGTTACCCACGGCATAAAGTCATCTTGTACAATGAGGGCATACGGTGGCAAAGCAGCACGCAAAATATCGACATTCTCAGCACGCCATTGCACAGGATACCACGGCGCAACCAGTGGGAATTGTGCTTGATAGCGTGTCGCGGGAGTTAATTGTGCCATAAAGTATACTTCCGGACGAAATCCCCAGATGAATAGGCTATCCCCTGCGATAACCCGTTCTTGCAAATACTCTGCCATGAGCAGCGATTCTTCGGGCTTCAAATCATTCGCCTGAAAACGGTCAAAATAAGCGACTCGTGTTTCTGTTCCAGCGATATACTGCCATGCTCGCCCCCATGTTGTATTCGCCGTAATGCTTATTAAGCCTATCACGGCAAGACCATACAAGACAAGAGCCACCCCACGCCCTCTACCCCGAATGATGAACTGAATCATAATCTCAAGCGTATCGGCTGCCAATATAGCCATCACCGGTAGCATCGGAATCCAATGCGTATCGAAACCCTTCGCTTGTATCAGTGCAAAAAGTAATGCGGCAGCTAAACACGACAGCAGTAATCGCCAGCCGACTTTATCGCCGCGCTCTAAGCCTGTTTCAAACCCCTCCCCTATTGTTATGGGGGAGGTTGGGAGGGGGATAATTTTCAGTACAAACCATAACCCCACTAGAAGTAAGAGCGTATGCCATGTCAACCAACGAAAATACCAATAATTTTGCATATTGGCGATAAATGCCCCGAAGTCATAGCCCTGTGCGTTATAAGCGGCTGTCCCCTGCGCGACAATGACCATTTCATCTATCATGCCCTGTGACCAGAAATAGAGTAGCAGCGTTCCGCTAGTGAGCAAACCGCCGCTAACGAATGCCAATCCATCCTTCCAAATTGACTTTCCCTCATTGGTGGACTTGAAATGCGCCCAAACACGATTAATCACCAATGCCAACACAAAAAAGCCATAATAATGCTTGAACCACAGCACCACACCACAAATCGCACCGGATAGAAGCGCCCATCGCCATGAATAGCGCGAATTTTGACTGTGCATAGAACGATAGGCACTATACGCTGCCCAAATCATCGGGACAGTCACTAGCGAATCGCTCTGTGTCAAATTCTGGAAATCTTCATTGAAGTAAAACACGCCATAGATGAGCGCCGAGAGTAATCCGACACGTCGATTTTTTAGCATTTCGGCAAATAGGAATAAACCCAACATGCCAAATGGAATGAGTGTGAAATCAATTGCCCGAATAGCGGCTGTTGTGCTGCCAAAGAGGGCGATACCTGTCGCGTAAATATAATAAATCGGCGGCGGCTTGATATCCCACATATCGACATAGGGAATGCCACCTCTGAGGATACTCTGCCCGATATTAGCATACATGCCTTGGTCACGCCCCATCGGATACGTCAGTACAGGGGCTGCCGCCAGTAGAACAATCAGCACGACAGCCAAAAAGGGCAGAAATTTACTGTGTCGGATACGAGTCAGCATAAGAAGTATTAGCTTTCGACCATTCAATGACTAGCCGATAATCCGCAGCGAGACGGCAATCGTCAGCGCCAAAAAAATCGACACGCCCAATATCCACCATGCTACATAACGCCCACTGATTTGTATCGGATTAGCGGCTTTTTCAGTGACTTCGACATCACCCAATAAATCCGCTTGGAAATCCATATTTCTATCGCCATTGTTGAGGCGCACAAGAAAATTTGTGTCATGAACCATGAGCCAATCGTCCTGCCAATTGTCGCCAAGATGCTCTAAAATCGCGGCATCAATCGCGGCTCGTGCGGCTTGCGGTTCAATAATGTCGATTTCGCCTGTTGTGGATGAATGGTCGGTCATAGGCTGCTGAGTATCCTGTAATTTATGATGAGGCATTGTAGCAAAGTCGGCTCAAATTGCCTACAGGGTATGTTCAAGCCTCGATACAGAGAAAGCAACTTTGTGCTACACTGAAATGAGAGTAACAGATGAGGAGTTCGGATGTCAAAAAATTATTCCTTTGAACATGATATTAAAGAAGCATTAGCGATGGCAGAGGCTTTAGGCGAATATGTGCGTGGTCAACGCTTGTATGGTGTAGTACGTGGCGGACGATTCAGTGGGGCTTCTAGCTTGACAGCCGGAGCGTTATTAATGCGCTTGCGTCGTTTACATCATCTACGCGAATCGCTCAAAGATTTTCAGGTGAAAAATCTCGATAAGGCACTTGATTACTATGAGGCTGTGCGCGATGAATGGACATTGCACTATCAAGGTAAATTACAGCAAGAGGCTCATTCGCGCCTTGATGCCATGCGAACTTTCTTTTACGAATGTGGCGATAATATCCAAAATTGTATTGGCATTTACAAACCAGAAATTCTGCGCCGAACTATCGTACAAGAGATTCTCTTTGAATTAGAGGCTCTCGAAGTCCAAGACAGCGAATTGGATATCAAAGTCAAAGGGACGGATAGCCGCTTACGCCATTATGTTGAACCGGCTAATTTCCAATGGTCGGAAGAGATTCAACCTGCCTATGATGAAGATGATTTTTGGTGGCTCTATCATTGTCCGCCTAAGCTATGAAATTTGGTACACTATGTTAAATGTTGAGCCAACAATTGATGACTATTTGCAATCGAAACATCACCACCCATTATTTGTGTGTGGTGATGCCTTAGCCGCGTTACAAACATTGCCCGACAATAGCATAGATTTTTGTATGACAAGCCCACCGTACTGGAATCAACGCGAGTATCAGAATGGCGGCATCGGCACGGAGAAGAGCTATGCAGCTTATATCCAAAATATTTTAGATGTTTCCGCAGAAATCCAACGTATCCTTAAAGATACTGGCTCATATTGGTTAAACTTGGGTGATAGGTATCAGGATAAATCATTAGTGGGCTTACCGTGGCGGATTGCACTTGCTATGATGGATGGGCAGGGCTGGATACTCCGTAATGATGTTATCTGGCATAAATTAAAAGGACTCGATACTGCCAAAGATAAATTGCGCCCCGTCCACGAGTATATATTCCATTTTGTTAAACAATCGCAATACTATTATGATGTGAATGGGATTCGCAACAAACCACGCCAAGCACAGGTTAAAAACGGTTCAATTGTATCAGCAACAGGTGTTACAGGCGTAAAATACAAACGCCAGATTGAATTATCAACAGCGTTAAGTGAATCAGAAAAAAAGCTGCCCTTGCTGCTCTTAATCAAACGCTGGCGAGGATAGAAATAGGCGAAATATCGGATTTTCGGATGGTTATTCGGAAGCAACAACGCACGACGCACTCTAATTCTCAGCATATTTCGGGTCGAGCAAAAGAATTAGCCGCTAAAGGATATTATTTTCTGTTCTATCATCCTCAAGGGAGTAAACCCAGCGATGTATGGGATATTATCCCAGAAGACAGCACGAAACGCGGCAATCATTATGCGGCTTATCCCGAAGATTTATGTCGAATACCACTACTGGCAACTTGCCCACCAGATGGCATCGCCCTTGACCCCTTCTGTGGAACGGGAACAACCAATCTAGTTGCCTTCCAACTTGGGCGAAAGTCGATTGGGGTTGATATTTCTGCGGACTATATTGCCTATGCACAAGAAAGATGCCATTTGCTATTATGAGCAAAACTATTTTAGAATTATTCACACACTCAACAGTACCAAACAATCATTGGCGAGAAATTGTTGAGCAACAATATTGTCCACTATTAGATAGAACGTGTGTCAAAATCCGCAAAAGTCAGCCAGATATAGCCATTGGAACTTGTTCGGTCAATTACAGCATCAAAAAGCCGCGCAATATCGTTATTTGTCCGCACCGCTTCTTAGAGCGAGGGCAAGTTTTCATGGATTGTATCCATTGACTCACTTTACACGAACCCGGTAATGAAATACACAAAATTCCAGAAGTTGAAATACCGGGTGGCAGTGTCGATTACTTTCTGGTCTCTGTTCATAATCATAAAGTGGTAGACTTTGTGGGAATCGAACTTCAAGCACTCGATACGACTGGGACTATTTGGCCTCATCGACAGACTTTCTTAGCTGATACGGGTGTTCTGGCATCAGATAATATTGTGCTTAAACCGTTTGGCATGAACTGGAAAATGACAGCAAAAACGACATTGGTTCAGATGCACCACAAAATCGAACTGGATACGATGATAGCCCTTCTTGAAGGCAAATTATCGGATAAAACCTTATTGCAACTGTGATAACTTGATAACCCACTCGTATAAAATCCGTTCTACGGTTACAATAGGCTTGTTACTGAAAGACAACAATTATTTGAGGATGAGAATAACCTATGCGCGAAGTGACTATCGCCATTGTGCAAATGAAACCCCTACTTGGCGAACCCGAAGAAAATCTCGTCAAGATGAGTGATATGATTGGCAAGATTGCCTCCCAACAAAAAGTCGATTTAATTGTCTTCCCAGAATTGATTACCAGTGGGAGCGAGTTGGGCTTGCGTTTTACAGAGATTGCCCAGCGTATCCCTGGTCCAACCGTGAACTTAATTGCCCAACGTGCCAATGATTACGGTATCTTCATTGCTTTTGGCATGGCAAGCAAAGAAAAAGTCGAATCGGTGCTATACAACAGCGCGGTACTCGTGGGACCTGATGGTGAATTGATTGAAGTCTATAACAAAGTCCATTTGCGCGGCGAAGAACGCATGGCCTTCCGTGAAGGCTTTAAGATGTATGTCGCCGAAACCGAAATTGGCAATATTGGTATGATGCTCGGTTATGACTTAGCTTATCCTGAAGTCGCACGTAGTCTCGCATTAGAAGGCGCGGATATTCTGTGCTGTATGACAAATTGGGAAGCGGCGAATATTGACGAATTCAAGACCTATACACGGGCGCGTGCCTACGAGAACAGCGTCTTTGTTGCGGCTGCCAACCGTGTCGGTGAAGATGTGACGCTGACATTCGGCGGTGAGAGTATGATTGTGGGTCCGCGTGGCGAAATCTTTGCATCGCTGGCAGATGAAACCGATGCCGAAACAGGCGCACCCTTAGAAGGCTTTGCAGTCGCTCGGATTGACTTGGACGAAGTTCGCAAAAACCGTGAAGAATTCCAATTCATCCAAACACGCCAACCAGCAACTTATCGGACTATTGTGCGTAAATATTAAGCGCAAGAATCGGAATGATACAACTTGTGGCATAGGTTATGATGATATCGTTCATCAAAAAAATGTAAGGATGACTCAGCATGACCTTGCCCACAGCCGATATTTGTTACGAAGCCATCAAAACCCGTGATTCAAATTATGACGGTCAATTTGTAGTGGCTGTCAAGACAACCAAAATTTACTGTCGCCCCTCATGCCCTGCTCGCACACCGAAACAAGAGAATGTGACATTTTTTACTGTGCCTGCGGCTGCCGAATCTCATGGTTTTCGTGCCTGCAAACGTTGTCATCCCAAAGAGACAAACCCCGTAGATGAACAGGCTCTACGAGTTCAAGAAATTTGTGAATATATCCAAACGCATGTCGATGAATCTCTGACTCTGGAAGACCTCAGCACACAAGTTTATTGGTCGCCGTTTCACTTGCAACGCACATTCAAAAATATCATGGGTATTAGTCCGCGCCAGTATGTGGAGGTGCAACGCATGAATCACTTCAAAAATCGCTTAAAAGTGGGGGATAGTGTCACGAATGCCGCTTTAGACGCAGGTTATAGTTCCAGCAGTCGTGTGTATGCCCAAACCGATGCCCGTATGGGAATGCCTCCGTCTATCTATCAAAACGGCGGTACTGAAACCACGATTGCCTATAGCGTAACCGATAGCCCGCTTGGTCAATTACTGCTCGCAATGACAGGGCGCGGTGTCTGTGCTGTCGAAATGGGCGATAATGAATCCCCCTTGATAGCACAACTCCACAAAGAATTTCCACAGGCGGAGATTGTGCGCGATGATGATGCGCTCAAACAAGCTGTACAAAGTGTCGTCAATTATCTCAAGGGCTGGCAGCCACACATTGACCTGCCGCTTGATATTCGCGTAACAGCATTTCAACAACGTGTCTTAGACGAACTTAAGCGGATTCCATATGGCGAAACACGGACGTATGGCGAAATTGCCAAAGCTATTGGTCAACCAAAAGCAGCACGGGCTGTTGGCAATGCCTGTAACAAAAATCCTGTGCCAATTATCATCCCCTGTCATCGTGTTGTTGGCAGCAACGGCAAACTGACAGGATACGCCTTTGGTCTGGAGCGCAAGAAAACATTGCTGGATTTGGAGAAAAATGCAGAATAAATGCCCCTTTTCCCGTTACTAACTTGCCTTATATGCTATATTCCTATTGGATGAACAAATGTAGAGTCCAAGAAGTGTTTAGAAAAAAGCGTAACGCAGAGAATCAGAGGCGCAGAGCATTATTTTGAATAGGATTCTTGGCGTTTTTTTGCGCCTTTGCGGTTCATCTTTTTGTAGTTTTTTGCCTGATATTACTTCAAGTACCATAGGGAAACCCATTGACCACTGAGACAAAACCGACTGCTACCAATACCCCACTCAAACAGGGTGGGATTGCCATCATCGACTATGGGTCACAATATACACAATTGATTGCCCGTCGTATTCGTGAACAAAATGTCTATGCCGAAGTTTTCGCCCATGATGCCGATAGCGACTGGATTAATCAACATCACCCTGTCGGCTACATTTTATCAGGGGGACCCGATAGTGTTTATGAAACGGAAGCGCCGCAATTGCCGCGCTTCATTCTCAATAGTGGCTTGCCTGTCTTGGGCATCTGCTATGGTATGGGACTGATTACGCAGGCACTTGGCGGAGTCGTTGCTGCCGCACAGCACCGAGAATATGGACGCGCAACTGTTAGCCATAGCACGCAAAGTCCGTTATTCGATAACTTGCCCCATACGATTGATGTCTGGATGTCGCATGGAGACCGTATTGAAGAAGCCCCTGCTGGGTTTATCACCCTCGCCCAATCATCAAATTCACCCTATGCCGCAATTGGCGATACGACACGTCAATTTTATGGCGTGCAATTCCATCCCGAAGTGCAGCACACGCCATTAGGACACGCCATTTTACGAAACTTCTTATTTGAGATATGTCACTGTGAACCGCGCTGGTCTGCTGAAGCCTTCATCGAAAGTTCCATTCAAGCGATTCAGGAAAAAGTCGGACAAGAAAAAGTGCTATTGGCTCTGTCCGGTGGAGTGGATAGCGCCGTTGCCGGAACACTGATTCATCGTGCAATCGGCGCGCAACTAATGAGCATTTTTGTCAATACAGGCTTCTTGCGTCTTAATGAACCTGAACAGGTTTTACAAGTTTTTCGTGAAGAACAAGGCATGAATCTGATTTATGCCGATGCAACAGAAGCGTTCTTTGATGAACTAGCAACAGTCACAGAACCAGAACAGAAGCGCAAGGTTATCGGCAAAGCCTTCATTGATGTCTTTAAGCAAGAAGCCGCTAAACTCCATGAGATTAAATTTCTCGCACAGGGGACGATTTATCCTGATGTGATTGAGAGTGCATCGGGCAGTAAAACAGCTAAAGTTATCAAGAGTCATCATAATGTCGGTGGCTTACCAGAACAGTTAGGGTTTGAACTGCTTGAACCGATGCGTGATTTGTTCAAAGATGAGGTACGACGGATTGGTGCGGCACTCGGTTTGCCGGAACATATTATTTGGCGGCAACCATTTCCGGGTCCCGGTTTGGCGATTCGCTGTCTTGGTGATTTGACATGGGAGCGCATCGAGAAATTGCGCCAAGCGGATGCTATTTTCCGTGAAGAATTGCGTCAAGCGGATATGTTGCGCGATGATACCGCCCAATCATTTGCGGTTCTATTGCCTGTGAAGGCTGTCGGTGTCATGGGCGATAAACGTACCTATGAAGAAGTGATTGTCTTGCGTGCCGTGCAAACCGATGATTTTATGACAGCAGATTGGGCGCGTTTACCTTATGATTTGCTGGCAAAAGCTAGTTCGCGGATTGTCAATGAAGTTTCTGGCGTGAATCGAGTTGTCTATGATATCACTAGCAAACCCCCCGGAACCATCGAATGGGAATAATCGTGCAAGGCAGTATCCGATAATTAGCTTTATTGATGGATGCACCTCATTTGGGTAGTGCCAATTGCAGCGAAAAGCCTCATACTATTGATAACTGGTCAAGTCAATATATGCAGCCCACTCAGAACTGCAAATTAGCACTTGTTCCTTCCAAGTATGCTGTAAAAAGGGTGCGTAAGGCGCTCTTTTTGCATGATGGTTTACGATGTGATTTCTAAACATTCCCCCTAATCTCGCTCGTGATTCACCCTATTTGGGTGGGGGAAATCACGCCATAATCTGTCATACTGTACCTAATAGTAAACTAAAGAATAACTATAACTCGTTACTTCACTTGAAATATGCAGAGGGCTTGACCTTCTGATAACCTGTACGAAAGACTGTTCCGTGTGTTTAACAGCGACCCCCACGAATAAATTCGGGGTGGTTTCGGCGAGAAGGGCGTAGGGGTAGAGCGCCCTTTTTGCTTTAATGGGGAACCGTGCTGGTTTCTTCGTTGCTTCGCATAGACGGGTTCAAACTTCGATAATGCCATAATAATTGCCAGACACGTAACGCTGCTTCAATTGCCACGGATGAATCCATTTTAGACGTGCCATTTTGCCTATCAGGGAAGTAAATCGGGATTTCGCTAATCTTATAACCCAGTTTATGGGCGACATAAGACATTTCCACCTGAAAGACATAGCCATTAGATTGTACACGGTCAATATCCATACCGATTAGCACATCACGCCGCCACGCCTTAAAGCCCCCTGTCGCATCGTTAACAGGTAAGCCAAGAAGAAGGGGGGTATAAATACGATTCGCCCACCACGATAACAATTTGCGATAGAGACCCCAAGACTCATCAACGCTGCCCCCTTTGGCAAAGCGCGACCCAATCACCATATCATAGCTTTGGAGTTTCTCTAATAGTTGTGGGATATAGTGCGGCTGGTGCGAAAAATCGGCATCCATCTGGATAATCACATCAGCGCCCAATTCAAGCGCCCGTTTGAAACCAGCAATATAAGCGGGACCCAGCCCTGCTTTTTCGGCGCGATGCAAGACATGAACTCGCCCTTGATATTGCTGGGCGAGGTCATCCGCAATTTGCCCCGTGCCATCGGGAGAATTATCATCAACAACAAGAATCGAGAACTGTTGCATGTTCAACTTGAGCAAGGCATTGACGATATCGGCGAGATTCTCTTTTTCGTTATAGGTGGGCAATACAACCATCACCTGCTGCATTGGCATGTCCTTCGTTGCAATGAAATTATCCGTGCTAAATACGTATTATTGTAGAATCTGGAAAGTCATTGGAAATAAAATCTCGGTTTTGTAGGGGCATAGCGTGCTATGTCCTTACGACGGAATTCTAAAAACTTATCGGACTCCACATGTGTAGAGTCCGATAAGTGCTTAGAAAAAGCGTAACACAGAGAAACGGAGAACCAGAGACGCAGAGCGTAATTTGAATAGGATTCTTTGTGTGTTTTGCGCCTTTGCGGTTCATCTTTTTTCTAAGTTTCTTCCAGATTCTACAAATTGATGACGTATAGTGTCAGTCTATAGCAGGGATGGGTGGCTATCAATAGGGGAATTTTAAGATAGAAAAAAGGCATCCACATGAAGCGATGCCCATCATATTGCGAGGAGACTCAATTATTACACAGCACCTACCGCGACTTCGCGCACTTCGACACGAAAACGAACGGCTGTGCGCTCGTTTCCATCAATATCTACGTCGGTAAAGAACGGGAAGCAGGCAATATCGAGCGCATCACGCTCCAAATAACCGCGTGCAATAGCGAGTGCTTTCACGGCTTGGTTGACGGCACCCGCACCGATAGCTTGTACTTCTGCAAAATTATGTTGGCGGATAACACCAGCAATAGCTCCTGCAACGGCTGTCGAACGTGATTTTGCCGACACTTTGATGAGGTCTGGACGAGTAGCTTCCGATTGGGGCGAAGGTTTCAAGGGCTTGACTTTAATTTCGGATATCATTGTTAAGAACCCTAGCACTAAGTTGGAAAAATGGAGATTGCAATAGTTTCCATTAGTCTATCCGTAAAAATCACCCCTGTCCAATCTGTTCAGGTGATGATATGGGCATTATGCACAAAATTTTGTGTATAATCTATCTATGGAAACGTTTTGAATCGGCAAATTACCAGAAAATAGCCCATTATGCGCTTAATCTTCTAAGCCGACATCATAGACCGCACTTTTCTTCCAACCGGATAGCGCAGCGATGGCTTTAGCTGCTCGTGATAGCGATTCGCCTTCGTCTAATTTTTTTTGTAATTCGGCTTGCACTTGTGCCTTATCCCATTGACCATTTGTGGGCGAACCGCCAATAATCAAGGTGATTTCGCCTTTGGGATTTTCTGCGCTAAAGTGCTGAGTGGCATCTAGCGCCGTACCTCGCCAGAATTGCTCAAACAGTTTGGTCATCTCACGGGCAACACAAACCGAACGCTCATCACCCATGATGCTGGCTACCAAAGCCAGTGTATCGGCTGCCCGATGTGGGCTTTCGTAGGCGACAATGGTGCGTTTCTCGTTTTTGAGTGATTGTAGTAAATTGCGACGAGCATTTTGTTTTTTGGGTAAAAATCCAAGATAAACAAAGCTATCCGTTGCCATCCCAGAGGCGACCAATGCCGTAATGATTGCGCTGGCACCGGGGATAGGAACAACCTCAATGTCGCGCTTTATCGCTTCCCGAACCAACTCGTAGCCGGGGTCACTGATAGTCGGTGTTCCGGCATCACTGATGAGGGCAACATCGTTTGTCAGTAACGTATCGAATATGCTGTCGAGTTTGCCCAACTTATTATGTTCATGATAGCTTGTCATCGGTGTTTCGATGCCGAAATGCTGTACCAACACTCGTGATGTTCGGGTATCTTCTGCCGCTATTAGATGCACGTCTTTGAGTATACGGACAGCACGAAAGGTCATATCTTCTAAGTTCCCTATCGGTGTCGCAACAACATAGAGTGTTCCCATAATTTGACCCTTTTTGGACTGTAGGGACGTGATATATCGCGTCCGTCAAACAAGGTGATATTTCAAACATATCTGCACACTTACAAATTTCTCTGGCATTTTCGGGAAATAGCAACTTGATACATTATTCCACCTAATTACTGAATTTAGTACATGGCTTCATCATCAAAGCGAATATAATTTTTTGTCCATGCCAGCGAAAAATAATACAGTAGCTTATTTGATAGCGACGGTGGCGGAATCAGTTGATTCAAATCTTGCTGAAAAATTTTGTCACGCAATCGGGCAATTGGTAGTTGGAAGATGGCTTGCAAATCATCTGGCACAGAATCAGCATAAGGGAGTTGCGCCCCATTTACCAAGACCAGAATAACTTGTTTTTCGCTTCGCAGGGCAAGTCGTACCTCAGTACCGATGGGGATATCCGCCGATGATAATTTGAAGCGTCCGTATTTATCTATGCCAGCCCAATCGGGTCCGATGACCAATAAGATACTTTGGGTGCTAAACATCAGATTATCAATGTGCTGCTTTAATGCTATGTTTGGCGGCAAACTTGCTTGTGGATTTGCAATGACACTGTAATTACCATAGGTTTGCAAGCAGCGTCGGACAATTTGCCTCACGATATTAGCATCTTCAATACGATAAGAAATATAAATTCGGGGCATACCATCTCAACCTCATAGCAAGCATATCAGGAATGATAACTTAGCCTGCCGTATCCTGCGAATCACTTGAAACCGACAGGTAGTACTTGACCAATTTAATTCTTGACGATTAGATTTGTGTTTTTCGGGCGCAATGCCTTGCGCCCCTACACAAAAACTTTTTTGGCGATGTAGTAGTACGATTGCCCCGAATGTGCGTGTCTAAGATTAAACCTGTTTAACAAAGTATTTCTGTTAAACCTATAGACTTTATCTCACTTCTCATTTTGTGCGAGGCGCAATGAAACCCCGAAAGGGGCTTATTCGCTAGAGCCGGATAATAATTGGGCTTGTTCGGCGGTAGCGAGTTCGTCAATGAATTCGTCAATGTTACCATCCATCACGGCAGGTAAATTATGGCTACTATAATTCACACGATGGTCAGTGACACGATTTTGGGGGAAGTTGTAAGTGCGGATTTTCTCGCTTCTGTCGCCACTGCCAATTTGCCCACGCCGTTCAGCCTCTTGTTCACTACGTTGGCGTTCAATTTCCAAGTCGTACAAGCGCGCAACCAGCACTTTTTTCGCTCGTTCACGATTTTGTAGTTGACTCCGTTCATCTTGCATTTCTACTGCAACACCTGTCGGAATATGAGTCATGCGAACGGCAGAATCCGTGGTGTTTACACTTTGCCCACCTGCGCCCCGTGCGCGAAAAACATCCACGCGCACATCACTCATATTGAGTTCGACATCGACCTCATCCATTTCTGCCAAGACCGCCACAGTCGCTGTGCTGGTATGGATGCGCCCCTGTGATTCGGTTGTTGGCACTCGTTGAACACGATGGACACCGCTTTCGTATTTCATGCGGCTGAACACGCCCTCGCCTTTAATCGTGAAGGTCACTGATTTGTAAACCTCACCACCTGCGATATTTTCTTCTAACAGTTCGACCTTCCAACGTTGGTTATCAGCATAACGGGTATACATCCGCAGCAAGTCACCGGCAAACAATCCGGCTTCATCTCCCCCTGCTCCTGCGCGAATTTCCATAATCGCATTTTTGCCATCACGGGGGTCTTTGGGCAGCAACATAAATTTGAGCGTTTCCAGCATTTCCTGTGTGCTGCTTTCCAACTCTTCGATTTCTAACGCCGCCATTTCACGCATTTCGGCATCATCCGCTTCTTTCAGTAATTCGCGTGCGCCATCCAAATCTTCGGCTTGTTTGATGTAGTTGCGATATGTTTTGACAATTGTTTCTAGCCCACTGCGTTCTTTATTCAGTTCAGCGACTTTCTCATAATCTTGTGCGATAGATGGGTCGCCCATTAGCTGCTCAATTTCATCATAGCGTGCATCAATGCCTGCCAATTTATCCAGCATGGACATAGTTTATTTTCCTTCATTTAGGTTGATTTTCTTGGGATAGTATCGGTACTGTGCAGAATCAAAACTGCACCCACCGTTTAGTGTCTGTATGTGGGGGTATTGCTATAGGGCATCAAGCCGCTTATGAGGTGTTTTAGTCATCATAATTTTATTATAACGCAAAACATCTGAGAATACACAGAGAAAATCAATGATAGGTGTATTTTATCCTAGTGCATAAATTGTAGGGGATGACCCATATGTCATCCCGCCATCAATAACAACGGGCGCACACGCGGGTACGCCCCTACAAACGCAAGATGTTTTAGATGAAATAGGGTTGTTTTAGATTTTGCACCAACTTGAAATGCACCCTCAATGATGCAGTATCAAAAATGCTTGAAATTCCTGTTATGGCGGCTTTTTGATGTTTTTAGAGCTTAGACCTTATCATCAAAACCTGCCGACTAAACCAGCCGTGCCTAACAATCTGCCGAAGCTGCACATCTAGCCTTAAAGATACCCGGTGCAATGAAAGAGAATGTTAGCAACAGTACCAGAAACAGAAGCCATAGTATCAGGAAAGGCCATAAAAGTCCCCCAAGAACAGCCCCTACTGGATCATCAATCGCAAAGATAAGCGGTTTTGCAATGAATCCGGATGCGGCACGACCTAAACCAGAACCAGATGCCCGTGTCATTTGCTCGTTTAGCCAGTTGACAACGACTTCATTCTTGTCGAAGAATTCAACCGCATATAACAAGGCAGATGTGATGAGCGCAATAAAAACATACACTTTCCCACTAATGAGACCAAACATAGCACGCCTTTTGAATTTAGCTTGACAGATAATGGGTCAATTCGATTTTTGGGTTACTAGCATATCGAATCAAAAAAGGGAGAGTTGATTAAAACTCTCCCCACCCATAACTTTAATTTACTGCGATTTGAAATTGTTGGCAAGTGCCATATGGCACGAATGTGACGATTAGGGTGTACGCCACGACAAGGGGTAGGCAAAGGCAGGATTGGCTAAGTTGCCGTCATCATCCACTTCACCACCTTCAAAGATGACAGTTTCTGCACCTGATTCGGCATCAATCACCACAAGGCTGAGATAAGGGTCTTCATCTTCATCAAAAGCCACCCAGTTCATCGCTGCAATCTGGCTGGCATCGGGCGAGATAACGACTTGGGCAAAACGACCACGCGCTACCCGTCTTTCATTACCTGTTTCCAACTCCATAGTCAGCAAGGCATTATTGCCGCCTTCATCTGTACCTGCAACGAAGACCAATTGGCTGCTATCTTGGCTAAATGCGAGAACTGCTATCGTATCGCCATTATCCCCTGCATCAAATTGAACGGGGTCAAGTGATGGTTCTGCGAGGTTGATAATATACAGTGTAGCGTTGTTATTGCCATCATTACGGACAAGTGCCAGATATTGCCCATTGAGCGATAGGCGTGCTGTTGCATTGTTGGCATCATACGGCAAATCACTCACAGTTGGCATCAGAACGAAGCGGTCAATGACTGTGTTCGCGGCAATCGAATCGACAGAGGTATTGAATAGCGATGCCGTCCGATTACTGACACCATCCGGCACTGTGAACCATAGGGTTGTGCCATCCGGTGATGCCCACGTTGCGTTGGTATCGGAGAAACCGAAGTAACGTCCGGCTGCTGTTTCTGAGGATTCCAGTTGGGCAGTGTTATTGTCGGTATCAATGATTTGGAATTGCCATTGGGTACTACTACCAGAGCAACGATAGCCTAAAATAGCCGCGATACGTTCACCTGCAATCGGTGTGACACTGGCACTGGTGTACAAACAATTGTCTTCTGCACGTAATGTCGATATTTCTCTATCGTTATCGCCATCCCATGTTGAGATAGCCACTTCAGTCGCTTCGTTATCATTGTTGAGGAAGAAACTAGCAAAAACAGCGCCCGAATCAGTCAGTGTGAAATCAGTCACATTTTCGATATTGGCGACTTGTTCAACAGTGTCGGCATTGTAAATTAGCAAACGACCAATCGGCGACGTAGCATTATTCGCAGAATCAGGCCAATCAATGAAAGCGAAGCGGCTGCCATCTGGTGAAAAATGGAAACTACTACTACCTACACAGGCAATTGGGTTCAAATCTTCGGCAACTGTTTCAATATCATTGCTTGTCCCACGGATGAGATGCAAGTTTGCTGATTCCCCACCACCGGCTGTTACGGTGGTCATGAAAGCAAAGACGCTCCCGTCGGGTGAGGTTGAAGCATCGCCACACGCTGTCACACGAGTCGTACTGGTGGGCAAAGTCATAATGGCTTCCATGCCACCACTTGGGCTAAAGTAAACCAATTGACCAGCAGCATCCGACCCTTGACTACCCGGTACTCTTACCGGAGCAACCCACGCCAAAATCAGACCATTTGAGCCATCTGACGCAATCGGAACTGGTGTATCTGTCGGTTCTTGAGTGGGTTCTTCTGTGGGTACATCTGTCGGTACTTCTGTGTCATCCGTCTGTGCCTCTGTATCAGTAACCGTTTCTGCCGTTGGTTCCGGCTCAGAGGTATTCGTTGCTGGCACATCGGTAGGAGCTGCTTCTGTCGTTGTATCAGCACCACAGGCTACAACCACAAGGGCAACCATGGCAATCAGTAGCAATCGGTATGAAAATTGGTATTTTCGCATATAATTTTTCCTTCTTGAGCATAGGTTCAAAGTAGAACACTCTCATTATATGGGAAGAGGGGGATGAAAGTACCTTTAGATTAATTTTAATATTCCAACTGGGTTAAAGTTTATCGACAATTTTCATCGCACGCCGATAAGGAGCAACATAACGTACCATACTCGGCAGCCAAGAAACGAGCGTGCGAGTGGTCGCACAGAAGCCATTTAAGGCTTTGTTTTCCCACTTACCGAAGTTATAGCCATATTGCGCCCGAATATCCTGCGGCAATAAGCCCACTGTGAAGCGAAATAGAGGGTAGCTTAAGCCATTCACAATAGGGATAGATTGTGCTGTGACAAAGGGGGCGAGTTTACGCGCTTTCTCACCAATGTAGATTTCTTCATTATCAATAGCTGTCTGCATATAGGTCACGAGTGCCTGATAACTTGTGGGGATTAAACTTTCGTGGATACCCATTAATTTTGCAAAAGTTGTACTGTCGGCATAAAAAGCCTCTTTGACTGTTAAATCAACAGGGGCGACAAGTCGCTCATAGGTAGACATTGCCCCTTCAACCAATGTTGCCCAAACCCATAAGCCTTGTCGTGGATTGCGTGCATTGTAGCTTGCGCCAGCCGCATGTTTGCCGACAGCATCTGCCAAACGCCCGACAGCAGGACGATGAGCGCGTTCAATTTCAGCAATTGCAACATCAGCTTCGGGTTTGGTGGCATAAACGATAGCAAACGTTAAAGAGAGTGTTCGATGTAAGCGCAAAAGTGGCTTCTTGAAAACGTAACTGTGATTATAAACAGCCTCAGCGACCATCGGATGCGCGATTTGCATCAGCAGCACTCGTCCGCCACCCAATAACAAGACTTGTTCCCGATTCATCTGCCAAAAGGGGTTACGAGGAGTGAAGTAAAATTGATTTTCTGCTGTAGTGTTTGTCATAAAATGATTTTCTTGTTGACGATTCAATATAAATGCAGAGTCCGAGAAGTTTTTGGAAAAAGCGTAACGCAGAGACACGGAGGATCAGAGGCGCAGAGCATGATTTTGGAATTATCCATCTATCCGTGAAAATTACGTCGGACGGCATGTATGCCATCCCTACACAAGAGCATAGATAGGTGAATTGTTACTAATTTTGAATAAGCCCCTTTCGGGGTTTCACCACGCCTCACACAAAATGGCAATATAAGACGAGTGTTAGGACGTTATCGCAAATAGTTTGTTAAACAAGATTCTTTGTGTTCTTTGCACCTTTGTGGTTCATCTTTTTTCTAAGTTTCTCCAGATTCTACATTACACTATACACAGCGAGAGACCCAATTCCGTAGCACAAATATCGGCTCAAGATGCAATTTCGCCGTTGTGCATGACACAGATGAGTTTGGGAATCAAGGAGTTGAGGCTATGTTCTTCAACAACACGCTGCCTGAGAATCTGCCCGATTTGCTGTCTTTCACCATCTGACAGGGCAAACAGGGTTTCTAGTTGATTACGAAGTGCCAGCACATCATCGGGTTGTGGGATATGCAGCTTATCCGCAAATTCTCTCGTCAGTGGTTGAAAGGCATCATTACTCACGATTGTGGGGATAGCACAAGCCATGCCTTCTAAAACGGCTTTATCGAATAATCCCGACGGGCTGAGGTTCAGTGCTACCGTTGCTGACCGATACCAATCACGGACTTGTTGTGGTGTTTGCGCCCCAGCAAAGATGACTTTATCGCCAATACCCATCTGATGCACTTGCGCTATCAGGCGTTGTTTATAAGTATCATCATAGCCATCAGGGATATCACCCACAAAGACAATTTCACAATCTAAATCATGTGCAGCCTCTAAGACGATATGCTGATGTTTGATATCAGTCAGGCGGGCGACTTGCATGATACGCGGCGGATGATGTTTGCTGATAGATACGTTTAGTGTGAAAAAATCAGTATCAATACCATGACCGACTGCGCGAAGTTTGGGTGTCTGCATCGGAAAACTGCTTTCGACAGCACTCACAATGCGATACGAGACTCGTTCGGCTAAGGCAATCGTGCGGCTCATTTGGCGATGCGTGTACCATGTCGTAATTGGGATGCCGCGTAATTGCAGTAGGGGCGATGCCATGACAGCAAATAGCGGCTGCATATGGGCGAAGCAAGCATCATAACGCTGCGATAACAATAATTCAGTCAGGCGACTATAAAACAACATCGCACGCTGCACCTTCCCGACACCTCGCTCACGCCCAACAGAAAAGACACGTACATTGTCGGCAACAGCTAGTGTCCCAACATGAGTCGTCAGGACATCGACAGCCAAATAATGTGTGGCGAGGGCATTAATCCATTGCGTTGTGAAACCCAGAATATGGTCGTCGATATCGGTGCGGAGGTTGAATATCAGCAACCGTTGGCGATTTTCGGCTGGAATGGGCAGTGGCATGGTAGGTATCCGACTATAGTTCATGCCCCATAGAATAGCACATTAAAGCAAAAAGGTGACTATCATACGCCACCTCTTTGTGTCAATATTAGATTCGGAATAGGGAAAATCGCTTATTTGTCGATATCTATCTCAATCGAATCATCATCATCGGATATGTCGCGCACAAGTTCGACACGAACCTTTTTCATCATGCCATAAAAGCCTGCCGCAAGTAGCAGCATCCAACCCCAAGGTGCCATGAAGAACAGTATCATGCCACCGATTGCCGCCACTGTCATACTAAATTCAGCAATTCTATCGCCTTTTGCACTACGAATAACCACATGACGTGCATTGCCTTTGGCGATAATATTCTTTGCTTTTTCGGTGATTTCGTTTACTGAGTCATTGGGTTTAATTTTGGTCATCAGGTGTTTCCCCTGCTATTTCTATTTTGACGTTCTTATATTGCTTATACGTAGAATAGGACAAAAGAGTTGCAGAAAGCAAGTCCATTTATCACATTATCCGTTATACTAAATGTAAAATAGAAGCGTTTATCAGGCAAGAAATTGGAGTTTGACTTATGAAACGACTATCAAAAGTGTTTGGATTGCTGCTTTTTGTGCTGGCAATCGGTACGCTTATGGTGACACCTATCTATGCACAAACAACCACAGCACAAGACGCGACATGGGTTGGAGTATTTTATAGTACCACTACACCGGGGCAAGGCACAAGCGCACAAGCGACTTTTACAGGCTTGAATCGGACTTGGGCGGGTGTTCCCACAGATGCCAATGGGACAGCCTTACCCGGCATTCCGGCAGATAGTTGGTCGGCACGCTTTACAACAACTGTGACTTTTACATCTGGATTCTGGCAATTTCAGGTTTTAGCAGATGATGGCGTGCGCGTGACTGTCAACAACAGTGTCGTGATTGATGCTTTCACGAGTGTTGGCACAACGACGCAGACGAATACCGTCAATCTAACAGGCGGTACGTATAACGTCGTGGTTGAGATGGTTGACCAAAGTGGCACAGCGATTATCCAAGTCAACTGGTTTGCTTCCACAGATGGCGGAACAGGTGGGACAGCCGCCGCAACTGCCACGCCGATAGCCCTAACATCGGTAAGTGGGGTACTCGGTTTAGCCGTGCGTTCCGGTCCCTTCTTAGGGGCATCACTTGTCGCTGTCGCACGCCCCGGTACAGACTATCCGGTCTTAGCGCGTAATACGCAAGAAGGCTTATTTACGTGGTATCTTATCCAATATGATGCGGACACCGTTGGTTGGTCATCTGGGCGATATTTGAGTTTTGCAGATGGTAGTTCAGTCGCCGCGCCATTAGACAATGAAACAGTCTTTGATGCTGCCGATGACCCACTCGGACGAGTTATTGCTGTGACACGTTCAGTCATGAACTTCCGCCGTTATCCGAGCCAGCGCGTCGGGCGTATCCCCGAAGTGCCGCAGTTGGTATGGGGTGCCGAAGTCCAGATTATCGCCCGAACCATACAAGGCGGACGTGATTTCTGGTATCAAGTCCGTTATACGGCAGACAATGGCACAACCTATACGGGTTGGATTTATGCGCCATTTGTGGGGATTGTGCGCGGCAGTGACCCAATTGATAGCGTGCCAACCAAATAAAGGCATTCCATGTGAAGTGCGTTCAAAACTAGAGTCTCTAAGAATATCAACAGTAGGGGCGCAATGCCTTGCGCTCTTACGTCCGAAAATCCATAATTCACCGAAAAAACACGTTTTCTGGGCTTATCCATGATTGGCGTTACACAGGAAAAATCTATGATTATTGTTGATGCCCATCAAGATATTGCGTGGGTCAGCATCAAAACAGGACGCGATTATCGTATCAGTGCGCTAAAGCATCGTCAGAACGAAGTCGGGCAAAATACCAGCGCGGCAACGATTGGCTTGCCGGATTCACTATTGGGACGAGTCGCTTTCATCTTTGCGACCTTGTTCGCTGCTCCTGCCAAAAATAGCCGTGCCGTACAACTATCGGGTGGCATGGCGTATCGAGACGCAAAAGAGGCTTATACAATTGCTATGCGCCAAGTCGATTATTATCAGCGCCTCAACGATGAAGAAGAGCGTATTCATCTCATTCGCAGTGCAGAAGATATTGATATTGTGCTAGAGACATGGCAAGACGGCACAGAACTCCATCAGCGAAAACAGGGACTCGTCATTCTGATGGAAGGGGCAGACCCGATTCTTGAACCGAAGCAATTTGAGGAATGGTACGAGCGCGGTGTGCGGATTGTGGGGACGGCATGGGGCGAAACACGCTATTCTGGTGGGACAGGTGCGCCGGGTGGTTTGTCATTTTTGGGCAATGATTTACTCGACGTTTTGGCAGGATATCATGCGATTCTCGATTTATCGCATATGGCAGAACAATCTTTTTATGAGGCATTAGACCGCTATGAAGGGGTTATCATTGCCAGCCATAGTAACCCACGTCGCTTTTGTGATACAGACCGTCATTTATCGGATGATATGATTCGGCGTTTGGCAGAGCGCGACGGTGTGATGGGCGTGGTACTGTATAATAAATTTTTGAAGCGCACATGGTCTAAGGGGACAGCGCGACTACCGCTTTCTATTGCAGCCGATGTCATTGACCATGTTTGCCAAATCACGGGCAGTGCCGCTCATGTGGGCATTGGCAGCGATTTTGATGGCGGCTTCGGCGCAGAATCCATACCGGAAGAAATCGAAACCAGTGGCGATTTACTAGAAATTGCACAGATTCTGCGCGAACGAGGTTATGAAGCAAGCGATATTGAAGCCATTATGGGTGGCAATATGCTCCGCAAACTACGCGAATCGCTGACAACATAAACGGCTATCCACGCATCCAATCTCGTAATTTACGATAGCCAATCACTTTAATTCCAGCATTTGTCACGTAGTCACGCAATCGTTCCGATTTGAAAGCCTCATAATCGCGCACTCGTGCTTGCCAATCATCTGCGACTGCCCGCAGTTCCGGTGTATCGAGCGCTGGGTGGATGATGAAGTGGTTTAAGCCGACAGGCAGTGAATCTAGGGCTGCTGTAACTTGCGCTACGGGGTCATCCCAGACCTCATCCAGACTCATCATATGAAAACTATCAAAGACCGCAATGCGCTGTTCATCCATCATCTGCATCAATACCTGTGCTGCGGCAATTGCGGCATCATCTAAACCAAATAGACGCATTTCGGCTTCGCTACTGCGCGGAATCATGTTGGGAATACGATATTTCAGCGCAGCTTGAAAATACGATGGCACAAACTTCGCGTGGAACAGAGCGCCCATATGGGTATCAATGTGTGTTGGCTCAATGCCAGCAGATTTGGCACGGTCAATCTGGGCAATTATTTCAGTTTCTACTACTTCGGCACTGGCTTGGGCTTGGACTGTCTGTGTCGTGCGATGGAAATAGCCTTCGTTATCTATCAAGCCCGATGTCGGGTCTGATGTTGAAATTGGCGACCAGCGATAGGCATCCCACTCACTGGTAATGGTCAGATGCACGCCCATATCCACATCGTCGCGCTGGCGGCAAATATCCGCAACAGCCGGAAACCATCCACAGGGTATCATCGTCGCTGCTGAAGAAATCAGCCCAAAATCGAGCAAATCCGTATACGCACGCACCGTTGATTGCCACATGCCGATATCATCTGTATGGAAAATGACAACTTTATCATTTTCACTGTAACCGAGTCCTTCTAAAACAGGGTTCATCAATGAATTGCCTTTAATATATTTTGTAACTGCTCAGGTAGGTATAAAGGGTCGTCCAAGCAGAGCCTCATAAATAACTTGGATGACATTTTGCCCCTGTTTACGGGCAGTTGAGATATAACTGCGAATATCACAGAAAGTTTCAGCACCGAGACGAGTACGA
>JAUZRW010000196.1 GCA_030950085.1 Anaerolineae bacterium | reverse complement strand
TTACGTCCAACTTCCTCAATCCAGACTGTCACGGCATCACGCAGGGGGTGAACATCAATCACCTTGCCTTCACCAAACGATGTGCCAATGCGCTTATTACGACGTGGTAGTTTTTTTCGTGCTTGGACATATTGCTCATATTCATAGACAAGGCAGCAACGCAAACGTCCACACATGCCCGTAATTTCCGATGGATTTAAGGAAATCCCTTGTGCCTTTGCCATCTTAATGGATACGGGGCTAAAGTCTGTCAGGAAGGTCGAGCAACAGCGTTCTGCACCACACGCGCCATAGCCGCCCAACAATTTCGCTACATCACGGGGTCCGATTTGCCGCATATCCACTTTTGCAGCGAAATCGCGTTGTAATTCACGTCCCAAACGCGACGTATCAACCTTATCTTCTGCGCTATATAGAAAGGTCAGTGAAGTCCCATCATAGTTGTAACGTGCTGCAAGGAATTTGGCATCTTTGTAATGCCCCAGCCTAGCGGCACGTTCCTGACATTTGGCGAGTGCCTCATCTTGTTTACTTTCCCATTCTTGACGCAGTACCAAATCACGGGCTGATGCCGGGCGCAAGATTGACCGATACTCGTGTCCTGATTCATAGGTCGTGAAACCCATCACCTGACCCATTTGCCGACCCCGTGCTGTTTCCACAATCACAAAATCACTGGCTTGCATGTCTGGGTAATCATCAAATAAAAAGTGATATAACTTACCAACTTTTGTAAAGCGCACGCCAGCAACCTTTCGCTGCTGGTCTTGTACCTGTTCCGCAGGTAATTCCGTCATCATAAAATGCCCTCATAAAATATCCTGATAAATCACCTATCAGGGCTAACGACAATTGAAGAGTAGTTGAGCCATTTTTGAAGATAATCATCAACTCAATTAACTCTAAAAGAAGAATAACACAAAAGCAATAGATTGCATTATTGGTGTTTTTGCTATAGATTGACTACCATTCGAGTCATCTTTCACAAATTTTCGACAATCATTTGCTATAATTGCATTTTATTGAGCTATGTACACCATTGTAGAGAGGAGTCTATGACGACGCTCATCATGAAATTTGGGGGTTCAGCATTAGGCACTGTCCCCGCGTTGACACAAGTATTGAGTATTATTCTGCATGAGCGCAAACGCTGGAAGCGATTGATACTTGTGGCTTCGGCATTAGATGGGGTAACGGATATGCTCTTGGAATCAGCCCATCTCGCCCAAGCTGACAACCAGCGTGGCTATCGGCGGATTGTGGCAACCATACGGACACGGCATCTCGCACTTGTAGAATACCTTCCGCTTGAACAACAAGAGCGCACTGCCCTCAAAGCCAATATTGACCGCCTACTGTTTGAAATGCTAGATGATTGCCAAACTGTGGCTAATACCCCTAGCGATTCATTATCACCCGAAATTAGTGACCGTATTGTCGGTGTTGGTGAACGTTTAGCGGCTCGTATTATCGCGGCACTACTACGACAGAATGATATGCGCGGTGTGGCGATAGATGGTACAGATATCATTGTCACGAATAATGTACATGGCAATGCGTCCCCCATTATTGACCTGACGCAACAACATATCGAAACCAATCTACTTCCAATGTTAAGCCGTGACATTATACCCGTCGTGGCAGGCTATATTGGCGCAACAGTCGATGGCAAACCAACCACCATTGGGCGCGGTGGCAGTGATTATACGGCATCGGTGTTGGCGATAACTTCCGAAGCCGATGAAGTATGGATTTGGTCAGATGTCGATGGCATGATGTCTACCGACCCACGTGACGTTGAAACCGCGCAAGTGATTGAAACGATGTCTTATGATGAGGTTGCGGAACTTGCCTATTTTGGCGCTCGTATCTTACACGCACGGATGATTCAACCTCTACAAAAGAATAATATTCCGCTACGTGTGAAAAATGTCTACAAACCACAATTACCCGGTACACTCATTCGCCACTCGGAATCGGAGACAAACCAGCATATCAAAGCTGTCACCTCTATTCTTGGTATTGGATTAACAGCGAATCGGAGTGGGTCACTTTCTAATATTACAAAATTGGTTGATGACACCTTATTCGATACAACGGGTAGCCGCGCTGATGTGACTATCTCGTCGCAATCATCATCACGCAGTTTCCTCTGCTTTATCGTCCCGACTAGCGCCGGTGGATTAGAAGCTGTTACTGCAATTCGTGCGAATCTTGTGACTCATTTGGATGACTTACACGACAGCGCAGCATGGCATGTCGAACCTGTGGGGATTGTAACGGCTATTGGAGCAGGTCTCGACCAGATGCAAGGTTTGAATGCAACGATTTTACAGCAGTTGAATGGGATTCCCATTGTGGGGTTAGCACAGGGTCCTTCACATTGCAGCTTATCAATCATTGTTGAGCAAGATGCAACCGAAGAAGCCTTACGCCGTATTCATGATTTAGTCCTCAGTAGCGGTTGAGATAGCGGTCAATTTCCCACTGCGTAACCTGTCGATTATAGGCATCGGTTTCTTGTTGCTTTGCCGCCAGATAACGGTCACTGATATAGGGTCCGAGTGCGCTCATCACCACATCATCACCTCGCAACGCTTCCAATGCCTCTTCTAGCGATGTTGGCAGTGTTTCGACTTGTCGCAATCGTCCACGATTCCGCATTAAGAGCGTTTCTTCTAGCGGGTCGGGCAATTCCAGATGTTGGCGAATGCCATCTAATCCTGCCATGAGCATGACTGCCATTGCCAGATAGGGATTGGCACTAGGGTCGGGGCAGCGCAATTCTAGCCGCGTGTGTGCCTCTTTGCCGAGTGCTGTGCTTGGAATACGAATGAGTGAACCCCGATTGACATGCGCCCATGTGACGTAAACAGGGGCTTCAAAACTTGTGCAGAGTCGTTTGTAACTATTGACCAATGGCGCGAGTATGGCACACATGCCACGCGCATGAGCCAATTGTCCAGCGAGAAAACGTTGTGCAATTTCGGATAAACCGTATTCATGACTCACATCTGCAAAGCGATTTTCGCCTGTATTGCAATCATGCAAACTCTGGTGGGTGTGCATTCCGCTACCGGGTTGATGAGCCACAGGGCGCGGCATGAAGGTACAATGTAGGTCGTTTTGTGCAGCGATGGTTTTCAGTGCGATACGGGTCGTAAGCATTTGGTCAGCCGAGACAAGCGCATGGCTATATTGAAAGTCGATTTCGTGCTGTCCCATACCTGTTTCTGAGTGTGTGCCATCTACCATAATCCCAATATCAAGCAAAGCAGAAACCATTTTTCGGCGGACAACTTGTACCTTTTCGTCGGCATGGTCAAAATATCCAGCATTGTCTTGTGGCGCTTCTAAAACAGACTTACCATAAGCATCGGTATAAAATAAGAAAAACTCCAGTTCCATACCTGTCTTGAAGGCAAATCCCATCTCTTGCGCCGCTCGCAAAGCACGAATTAACACATTGCGAGGGTCGCCAATGAAGGGGTCGCCTGTCGTCGTATGCACCGTACAAATAAGCCGACCTGTGCGTTCTTCATCATTGTTATGCCACGGCAAAATCGTGAAAGTATCCAAATCCGGCACGAGTACCATATCACTTTCGGCAACTCGCGCAAAACCTTCAATTGATGAACCATCAAAATGGACACCGTTTTCAATCACATTTTCCAGTTGCATTGCCGGAACAACAATACTTTTAACCGTTCCGGTGATATCCGTGAACCACAGCGAAATAAATTTAACCCGTTCTTCTGCAACAAGTGTCAATACATCATCTTTTGTCATGGGCAAATAATGTCTATTCGCATCAAGTTTCATTATTGTTTCCTAAAAACCACACCATTATGTGCTTTTCGGGCGCAATGCCTTGCGCCCCATAAAAACTTTTGTGGTCATGTAGGGGCGTAGCGTGCTGCGCCCTTATCGAAAATTGTATATGCACAAATTAACCTATAGTGTACTCTTGTCATCTGGGCGTTTGTACCCCTGCAATCACCAAAATTTTACCAGAATCATTGGTGACATTGCATTATTCATCGAGTAAACCCAAATGTCCTAACAGAGCATCTAAACCCAAAATATAACTGCGCCAACCGAATCCTGCTATTTGCCCAACACAGACAGGGGCTAAATACGAATGATGACGAAATTCTTCGCGGGCATGAACATTCGAGAGGTGTACCTCTACGACTGCTAGTTGAGTCGCACTGATGGCATCGCGTATTGCAACCGATGTATGCGTATAGGCACCGGGATTCATGACCACTCCGGCTGCCCATTCTCGCGCTTCGTGCAGAGTATCAATCAGTACCCCTTCATGGTTGGATTGCTTTGCTGTAATTTCGACATTGTACTGTGCCGCGTGTTCTTTGACCTTATCGTTAATATCGCCTAGCATCATGTGACCGTAAACTTGCGGTTCGCGTATGCCGAGTAAGTTCAAATTGGGACCGTGTAAGAGTAAAATTTTTGTCATAATGAGTTTTCAGTCAATTGTATCTCCGTGATTCATAATCTCTCTGTACCTCTGCATTAGACTTTTCCTTATCTCAAACTCTCCAGCACACCTATAACTGTATCACGTTCTACGCCTTCGACAATTGTAGGCTGACACATGCTGTTTAGCAGCACAAAACGCGATTTGCCCGACTTCCATTTTTTATCCGTAGACATAGCATCCCAAATCGCAACAGGGTCAAGGTCGCCAATCGACTGTGGAAAGCCCATATCTTGCACAATTTTTTCGACACGCTGCACAAGCGATTCATCAATCATGCCGAGTTTGTGGGATAATTTCGCTGCCGCCAATAAACCGAAGCCGACTCCATCGCCGTGCATCCATTTGTATTGTGTCACTTGCTCAAGCGCATGTCCGAAAGTGTGACCAAGATTTAGATAGGCGCGGATACCTTTTTCGTAGGGGTCTTGCTGAACAACATCCACTTTGACTTGTACAGCACGTCGTACCAATTCCGCACTGCGTTCAACATGATGGAGTGCCGAATCAAGCAATGACTCATCGGCGATAAAACCATGCTTGATGACTTCTCCCATCCCACAACGCCATTGTTCGGGCGGCAAGGTTTGGAGTACAACGGGGTCAATCAGCACAGTTTCAGGGTTTTTGAATGCGCCAACGAGGTTTTTCCCCTGCGGCACATCGACACCCACTTTTCCACCAACACTGCTATCGACCATTGCCAGCAAACTTGTCGGGATTTGCACGAGTCTGATTCCGCGCATATAAGTCGCAGCAACGAAACCAGCCGTATCACCGACAACTCCGCCGCCTAGCGCAATTATTGTCGAATGACGGTCTGCTTTGGCAGCGAAACATTGGTCATAGAGCGAATGCACAGTATCAAGGTTTTTGTATTGTTCGCCATCATTCATTACGGCAAGATGGGCATTCGGAAGGCGTTCAACTAGCGCATTGCCATATAAATGACGGACTGTCGTATTGGTAATGACGACAACATGATTTTCTAGCCCAAATTCAGCAGCGCGTGAATCCAAGTGTTGCAATAAGCCCGACTCAATCAGGATATCATAAGCGCGATTCGTCTCATCAGGCTGTTTTACTGTGATGCGCTCTGCCATAGCGACAAGACCTCCTGCATCGTTTCTTCTGCCGTTTTATCAGTTGTATCAACGCAACGCGGCAAAGCATCATAAATAGGCTTGCGTTCTGCTAAACGTTCGCGCCATTCTCCTGCTAATGGTCGCAAATCCACTTGGCGGATACGTTCTTCGATGACATCGGGCGACGCTGTTAAACAAACCAGAAAACCGTATTTCAACATTTCGCGGCGCGTATCGTCATCTATGATTGCTCCACCACCTGTCGCAATGACGAGATTTTCTTCCAGCATCAATTCGTGGCAAATGCCTTTTTCAATCGCACGGAAAAACGGTTCGCTATAATCAGCAAACAGACGCGGAATCGTGAGTCCAGTACGATGTTCGATTGCTGTATCAACATCAAGAAAGACTCGATTCAGCTTTGTTGCCAGCAATGCACCGATAGTTGATTTTCCCGTTCCCATGAATCCAGTTAATACAATATTGCGTGAGTCATCATTCGTAACCAAAGTGCCACTCCACATTATCCATCGGTACGTCGTCAAAGCGATTTTTCCGTAGCGCCTCAAAACGCGGTTTCATCTCTGAGATACTATCTCCACCCAGTTTTTCTATCAGCGCATCGGCTAATACAATCGCCATCATTGCCTCTCCGACTGGAATCGCACGCGGGAGCGCACAAAAATCACTGCGTTCATAGACGGTACGTTCTGCCTCACCTGTCGCTAGATTGATTGTATCCGCGCCGCGTAGCATCGTTGAAATGGGCTTCATGGCGACACGGACGATAACGGGGTCGCCTGTTGTGATACCGCCTTCGAGTCCACCTGCGCGATTTGTCCGCCGACGGATTCCGCCATTTTCATCGGGTACAATTTCGTCATGCACCTGACTACCGCGTTTGCCGGCATTATCAAAACTGAGTCCGATTTCTGCGCCCTTCATCGCTTGAATACTGACCATTGCCGCAACCAGTTTGGCATCTAAGCGACGGTCATAATGCACATGCGACCCTAAGCCGGGCGGCACATTGAGCGCGATAATTTCCATGACTCCGCCAAGTGTGTCTTTGTCGATTTTTGCCTGACGAATTTCTTCGTGCATCGCTTCGGTCACTTCGGGGTCAGGTGAACGCACATCATTTGATTCAGCATATTCGTAGATTTCAGTATAATCCGGCACATCAGGAATCGTCGCTTTGACACTGCCGATTTGCGTGGTATAGCCTAGAATCTCGATACCGAATTGTTTCAGAAATGTTTTACAGACTGCCCCTGCTGCAACACGCATGGCTGTTTCGCGTGCGCTTGCCCGTTCTAGCGAGAGGCGCAATTCACGATAACCGTACTTAATCGCGCCTGTTAAATCGGCATGACCGGGGCGCGGAGTTGTAATCGGTGTGATATCGCGTTCTTTCCAATTTTTGAAATCGCGGTTTTCGAGCAACATCGCAATTGGGCTACCTGTCGTCAAGCCATTCATGACTCCGGCAGTGATTCGCACACGGTCTTTTTCGATTTGCATCCGTCCACCGCTACCATAGCCCTTTTGTCGTCGTGCCATGTCGATATCAATATCATTATTACTCAGAAGTAGTCCGGCAGGCATTCCTTCTAAAATCGTCGTGAGCATGGGTCCATGACTCTCACCCGCCGTTAAAAATCGTATTGGCATTGTTCGTTATCAGCCCTTCGTTTAATGAGAAGTCTATATATGTCACTCCTCTGCTTTATCATCACTTATTATCCATGCTGGCAAGTGGAAAATAGCATCTGTTGTTAAGCCTTCAATATCGGGAAACAAGTTCTTAGCATCAATCGTCTCTGAGCCTCTGTATATGCGACTTTTGTTTGGTTCTTCGCTCGTGAATTGATGTAATTCTTTAACTTTTGGGTAAATAATCCAGATTTGTATTGTGCCTTTTTCCAGATACGTCTCAACCTTTTTCAGCAGAATTTCCACATTATCGCCGGGCGAAAAAATCTCTACGGCTAAATCAGGCACACCGGGATGCGGTTTTTCGATAACCCAGCCTTTTGGTACATTTTCACGATTAATATATGAAACATCAGGAACAAATGAATCCTTCAAACCCTTTGTAACGGAGTTCATCAAATATGTCATCTGGTCAGGCATTACAATACCAATATCTTTTTCGTTAACATATCGGTCAAGAATCCGAAATATATTTCCAGAGATAATCTGATGTACGCCGCCTGCTGCTGTCATTTCCACAAGCTCCCAATCAATTATTTCCACATAGGCATCTTCACCCATTGCTAACAGGTCATCCAAGGTATAGGCTTGTTTTTCTAGTACCATCATTTCACTCCTGAGATTCTCTTTTGCTGAGTTCTGTGCGCAGGGTATTGAGCATGACATCTATTGGTGGTTCAACCCCTGTCCAGATTTTGAAAGCCTCCGCACCTTGTCGTGCCAACATGCCGAGTCCGCCGATAGCGCGTCCCCCAGCACTTTCGACTTGCTGCATGAGTTTCGTTTTGGCAGGTGTATAAACCATATCATATAGTGTCGCGCCTTGCGGTATCGGCACACCCGTAATCCAAGGGGACGAATCGACTTGCGGGTACATACCAGCAGAAGTCGAATTGACAATAAGCGACGGTTTCCAGTCTACTACTTCATCAAGTGTCAATGCCTTCACACCTTGTATGCCTGCCGAAATCGTGAGTTGAAACAGCATATTAGATGCTCTTTCCATTGTGCGATTGACCACCACAACTTCTGCACCTTCGCGTACCAGACCATAAACGGCTGCGCGTGCTGCTCCCCCTGCACCGAGAACAAGTACCTTTTCGCCTGTGATTGCTACATCATGTGCCTGTAAATCGCCGATAAAGCCATCGACATCGGTATTTGTCCCTGTATCATCGCGGAAATCCAGCGTATTGACTGCCCCGACTGCCCGTGCTATCTCATCGGGACGCGCCCATTCGAGTGCTTTTTGCTTAAAGGGAATCGTCACATTGAGACCAATATAGCCGTGTCGTTGCGGTTCTTTGACGGCATAATCAGCAATATCGGGCGGAATTGCCATAGCATCATAGAGCCATTCGCCATCCATACCAAGCGCCTTAAATGCTGCATTGTGCATTACCGGACTCAGGCTATGTTCAATTGGAAAACCAACAACGCCTACTCTGTTTTGTACCATGAAATATCCTAAATTGGGCGAATTGCCATACGCCCCTACTATTATTCGCTAACGAGGAAATCTTTGCGTTTGGATTTTTCGTCATTTTTAGCCTTTGCGCGTTTGCTGTAATGGTCATAGAGTCGAAAACCATACGCCACGCAAATAAGCGGAAGCAACCCAACACCTAGCATGACAGGCAAAGGCAAGCGGAATGACCATAGCATCAACTCAAAGCTGAGATAGGTTAGTACGCTCATCATGAGGAATGCACCGAGACGGGAAAATGTCCGATTGTGCAAAAACCACCTCAAAACAGCGAACCATCCCAGTACAAATAGTAAAAATACGATTGGCATTGTTAACCTCTCATCAATTGAAGATTGTTTTGTACTATTATACACTGCATCAATGTTCTATCAGCATTTCTATGATTTAGTTGGGCATGTTGCTACATGCAGCTACAGATTTGTGATTCAATTTATGGGTTGTTCTAGCATCCGTCCGCCGAGATTTTGCAGCGTATCAGCAAAGCCGGGGAAAGAATCACTCGCGCACTGTGCATCCGTGATAACCGTCATCTCATCGGCTAAAAGACCTGCAATCGTCAGGCTCATAGCAACGCGATGGTCATCATGTCCATCCACTGTGAAGCCTGTCAGATTCTGTCGTCCTACAATACGAAAACCGTCTTCGCGCTCTTCAATAGTTGCCCCCAATTTACGAAGTTCTTGCGCCATCACAGCAATACGGTCAGTCTCTTTGACACGCAATTCTTTCGCGTCGCGGACTACTGTTTCACCATCAGAATATAGCGCGGCAACCATCAATACCGGAAATTCGTCAATCATGCGAACGACTGTATCACCACCAATTTCTATGCCCGATAATTCGCTATATTGCACGCGAATGTCGCCAACTCGCTCACCGGCTTCCGTTGCCGTTTCGGTGACTTCAATTTTCGCACCCATTTCTAGCAAAACATCTAATAAACCTGTGCGAGTTGGATTCAGATTCACGCCTTCAATGGTTAAATCACTATTGGGGATAATGAGACCTGCTACGATGAGAAAAGCCGCCGAAGAAAAATCACCCGGCACGGTTAAATCCATTGCTTGCAGTTCTGAGCCTGATTTCACAGTAATTTCCTTGCCATCAACTTGAATATCTGCGCCCATTGCCTTAAGCATAATTTCGGTATGGTCACGGGCAGACCCCGGCTGAATGACTGTTGTTTCACCGTCTGCGAATAATCCGGCTAATAACACAGCACTTTTGACTTGTGCGCTTGCCATCGGCATCTCATAACGAAACCCTTTGAGTTGTGTCGGTTCGATATTTAATGGACATTTGCCATTTGTGCTGGTAATTTTCGCGCCCATTTCTTGTAGAGGATTGGTAATGCGCTTCATCGGGCGGCGGCGAAGTTGATAGCTCCCATCTAATGTAGAGGGGAAAGATTGTCCTGCCATAATGCCAGCAGCGAGGCGAATCCCTGTTCCGGCATTGATGAAGCCCAACGGCGCATCAGGAGGTTTGAGCATTCCGCCATGTACTGTCAGTGTATGCGTATCATGCCTATCGACTTGTACGCCTAATGCCCGAACTGCTCCGAGTGTGGCTTCAGTGTCACCTGCGGCAAGCCAGCCGCGTATCTCGGTTTTTCCGTTTGCCAACATTCCTAATAACAACGAACGGTGCGAAATAGACTTATCACCCGGAACTTTCGTGCGTCCCCTCAGTGGGCTGCCGGGTTTGACCGTTAGTGTGTCCATTGCGTTTTTGCTCATAGTTTTCTACCCAATCTAAGCGTGCCTTACGAACAGGTCGCAGTGCACCAATCAATTTATCGTGTTCACCGGAAATCAGCATCGTTTCAATTTGTGCCAATTGCACGCGGAACATTGCCAGTAATGTTGCTACAGCACGGGTATTTGTGCTGAGAATATCGCCCATCATCTTAATATCGCTGGCAGCCAAGCGCGACATATCGCGGAAACCGCCGGCAGCAAGTTGCCAAAATGCCTCATCTTGTCCAGCTTCTTTGGCTACGGTTGCCACCATAGAAGCACTCAGGATATAGGGCAAATGGCTGATTCCAGCAACAATGCGGTCATGACGTTCAGCTTCCATTTCGATAACTTCTGCGCCAATGGCTTCAACCATCAATAACGCCCGTAAGCGTGTTGACGGGGTTGTGCGGCGTGTTTTGCATAAAACGAAAGGTCGTCCATGATAAATCGTCGGGTCTGCGGCTTCAATGCCACTATTTTCTTTCCCAGTCATCGGATGCCCACCAATCGCATTGATACCCACAGGCAGATGTCCCATAGACTCGCAAATATCATATTTTGTGCTACCAATATCAATCAACAGTGTATTCGAGCGTAAATATGAGCCAATTCGCTTCTGCAAAATTTCAGTGATAACTCGTACTGGTGCTGCCAAAATTACAGTATCAGCTTCATGCACACCCTTGTACAAATCATCTGTTACAGAGTCAACGATGCCATTTGCCAGCGCATATTGGCGTACCTGTGCATTCATATCGACTCCGGTGATGGTTTCGGCATGGTCTCGTAACGCCATTGCCAAACCACCACCCATTAATCCTAAACCTACTATCGCTAAATGTTTCGTCCTAAAGCCACTAGATGACATAGTACTTGACCAATTTAATTCTTGACGATTAGATTTGTGTTTTTCGGGCGCAATGCCTTGCGCCCCTACATAAAAACTTTTTTGGTGATGTAATAGAAGCCTTTCCCTCAATTTTTAATCATTATGCGCCGCGACCAATCGCCTCAGCTACTTTACGTGCCTTCTGCACCAATTCGGCGAAAACTT
>JAUZRW010000195.1 GCA_030950085.1 Anaerolineae bacterium | reverse complement strand
CAATCTGCCCACGCATCTCCAAGATGATGTCAATCAGTTGTTCTTTATTCAGTTGTCTCAATTGCTCGCGTATCTCATTCATGTTTCAGATTGTACCATCTTTTCTCAATTTCCGTTACAATACCCCTGAGCAGTTACTATCCATAAACACTTCATGCCCGACAGCGAGTTGTGCCAAGCGATAATTTTTAACCACATCATCATCTTTGCGTGAATATGAAACGAAGATTTTGTCGTATAGCTGCGCGGTATCGCTGGCAGTAAGGCGTGCAGCCGCCAATGGATTTTCGGGCATGGTATCCATTTGTAGCAGTGATTCGGCAGCTTCATCGACTAATGTAGCAAAGGGAATATGGGCAATTTCGATTCCACTCACCATTATCGAAATGCGTCCATTCACGATTTCACTGATGAGGCTTTGCGGTGCCGTATAGGTAAAGTCAAAACGTGTGAATGGTACGTTCCATTTTTTGGTGAGAGCAAGCGGTTCAAATTCGAGACCCTCCGCTTCTACGGCGACTGTCAAGTGAATCCCAACCTTGAGGCGTTTTGATTGTTCAGCTTGTTTCGGTCTCGGAACAGCCCCACCCATTTTCTGCGAAAAAGCCTCAATATCACGGGCAATTTGTTGTAAAGCATCCGGCACATGGGCATAGACATACAAACCGTAAGCGGTATCAGCGCCACTCTCACGGGCATAATACGCTGTAAATTGCGCTTCGGCTTGGTTCAAGGTCGGTAATTGTTCGGGTATTTGTTGGTTGAGGCTGGCAATCTCAGCTTTAAGTTTATCTATTTCGTCATCGACCCCAACGGCTGTGGCGGGTGATTGACGCTGTAATAAGCGTTGAACGAGCAATTGTGCCAGTAATTCCGAACGGCGATTATGCAAATCTTCCACAACAACAGGCTCAGGCGTTGGTTTTGCAGGAGGAACTTCGGCAGGTGGTGGCGGCGGTGCAGGTTCATCTATCTTGGCACTTTCTTCACCTTCTAAATCTCCTAACTTAATGCCTAGCTCATCACCACCTAAATCAATGCCGAGTTCTTCTTCGCCTTTTTCAAGCTCTTTATCGTCTAAATCGCCGTAGAAGCCATCATCAACTTCTTCTAATTTTTCTTCTTCGCTCCTAGGCGATTCTTCTGGCAACGTCTCGCCGCCATCTTCACTAGATTTATCCCGCTTCTTATCCTGAATAACTTCTTCTTGTGTCACATCATCAATTGTTTCGATGTTGCCCCCCACCAAGATGTCGTCATGGAGAAATTCTTCAATGAAATCAGTCACAGATGGAAAGCGATTTTGCACTTGCTTACTCAGTGCCTTACTCAAGGCATCGTTCATTGCTTGTGGTATATCATTGCGCCATTTTTGCGCTGCATCCGGTGTGCCTGTTACGACTGTCATGGCGTGTTGGGTCGCATTATTGAAGGGGTGCGGCAGTTTGCCCGTCGCCATTTGGTACAAGATGACTGCCAGCGAATATTGGTCAGACAAATTAGTGATATTTTGGGCTGAAATTTGCTCTGGCGATTGATATCTCATATCCGGTAACGATATCACTGCACTCGGCTCAGACGGAATAGTCACTTGTACGGGTAATAAATAAAGATTGTACTGGTCATCAATCCAAATCGTTGCTGGGGAGAGATGCTGATAGATGATATTTTCGTTGTGCAAATAGGCAAGAACTTGACCGAGTGACTGCGCCCATTTTCTAATATTCGCCAGTGTTTGCGGCTGACCTGAGAGATAGTTTTGTAGTGGTTGACCAATAAGTGCAGGGAGTACCTGATAGCGCCGATTGTCATGGATACCAAAGTCTCGCAATGTGACAAGGTTGGGATGCGTCAAACTCATAAACTTGCGTTCACTGGTTTGGTATCGAGGCAAATGATGTTGCGGAGAGACAGTATGCCCTAAAGTCACCATCACATCTTGCTTGGATTCTGTATCCCATGCACGATACAGCGTGAATAATGCGTAGTCCCCAAATTTTTCTTTAACGTCGTACCGCTTTGCAATCATGGTCTCATCTGACATTAAGATGCCCTTCTGTACTCATCACACCAGTTATCTCTATGAGTGTACAGATATTTTGGCTAGGGCGCAAAGCAGAGATTGAGGTTATTTGTTAGATACGTTCAATGGCGACTTCTTGCCATAGATTCAAAATATCCTTAATCATGCTTGCTTCATCATGATAGGTGAAATCAAGTTCGAGCAAGCCTTCTTTTTTACGAACTAGCCACTCGCGCTGGAGATTTCCTAATTGTGCGCCGCGTTCGTAGGGGTTGTGGTAGCGTGCGCCGAGTGTCATGTGCATTCGCTGTAAAACGGCATCCAAACGTGCCACAAGGCAGATTATGATAGATGTCTGTTGCAAGCGTTCATAATGCTCGCTATGGACAAGCGTACTCCCACTGACACGAATCACAGCCTTACGATGCAGCAGCACCTCTTCCATGACTTCGCACTCGACAGTTTTCAAGCGCCGTTCGCCATATTGTTCGCGGATAACATCGACACTATCTCCTGTCCGCAGTTCAATCAATTCTGCGACATCGACAAAGGGCATTCGCAGTTGTTGCGCCACCTGTCGAGCAATACGCGGCTTATTGGGTTCAACATAGCCCGTCACTATCAGGTTGCGTTCGGTGATTTGTAAGCCTGTTGCAGTTGTGACCATTAAGCATCGACTCTATCGGCTGTCACGACAATGCGCTGCGTATTCACTTGATAGGGATAACACGAAATCAGGGTTGTTATCGCCGTCCCTTGACTTTCCACGACTTCCACCGCATCGGGTTCTACAATCTGTGTTTCGCGCACGATGTAGGTATAAACACCGGATCGTGTTTGCACTTCAAACTGGTCACCGGGTTGTAGCTGGTCTAGGTCACGGAAGATTTCTCCATAAATATCATTATGCGCCGCTAATACGACATTATCGCTATCATTGCGTGGATTAGCCCCGTTCTGTAGCATCCCTACCCCTTGCTGTAAGGCATTCCAATCCACACCCTGAACGATTGTTTGGTCAATGCCAATTGCCGGAATATTGATGCGTAGCGGCGTATCATCAGTAGCAGGTGGGCGTGCAGCATCGGGTGGCAAATAAACTTGTGCCGCAATCTGATTCCGTAACGCGACAGGGACTTCCTCAAAATTGAAACTGCTGACTCCATCTTGAGGTGGGGTATGACCAGATGGTAAGACCACCCTTGCTAATGCGAGTTGTGGCGTTGGGACAGGTGTCGGAATACCAGCGCGTCTTTGAGCATCGGCTGCCGCTTGTGCTGCCGCCGTTTCATCGCGCAAGATATTCAAGCCATTAACGAGTGTAAAACCCAAAATAAGTAAACCGATGACAGCCCCCATTTCAACAAATAAGAGTGAACGGTCAACAAATGTGCGCCAGATTTCGCCAGCCCGACTATCTTTTCGCTTATATTCATGACGGTCTATCGCATCCTCAAATTCTGGCACAACCCGTCGCCGCGAAATTGCATCTTGCGCGAGTTCGATAGTTTGTGCAGGGAGACCAGATGGGTCACTTTGTGGGGGAGGGTCTTGGACAGGGATTGGCTTTGGTGGCAAGACATCCGCCGTTTCAATCACACGCCCACTTTGCTTCATGCGTTGTAGCCGTGTTTGACGGTCTTCACGGCGCTTGATTGCCAGCACTTGTTCTAATTCTTCTAGGGATAAGTCTTCAATTGTGCGTTTATCTGCCATAAATCATCCTACATAAAATGTGTGGATTCAATTAAAAATTATAGTCATTCTCAGTTTGAGCGCAACATGCAACCTCTGTATAATATGCCTAAACGAAAGGTCACACAGAAGCCAACTTGGTGTTACAATAGCCATACGGATTTAAGGATAATCATACTAGAAAACAATTTCGAGTATGATAGGGGTATACGCTAAAAATATTTCGCTTATTTCGCTTATTTCGCTTATTTCGCTTATTTCGCTTATTTCGCTTATTTCGCTTATTTCGCTTATTTCGCTTATTTCGCTTATT
>JAUZRW010000194.1 GCA_030950085.1 Anaerolineae bacterium | reverse complement strand
GCAGCGAAACTCTCCGGCGCACATGGTTTCATTAGCGAATTCGAGAAAGGCTATGAGGAAGAAGTCGGTGAAGGCGGTGTGCTGCTGTCAACAGGTCAGAAACAGTTGATTAGTTTGGCACGGGCGGTTTTATCCCAACCTGAATTGTTCATTATGGATGAAGCGACAAGTTCGGTGGATACCCTCACGGAAGCATTGATTCAGAAGGGTATGGATCATCTGATGCAAGGGCGGACAAGTCTCATTATCGCCCATCGTCTCAGTACCATCAAAAATGCCGATAGGATTATCGTGCTAGAACAAGGCAAGATTATTGAGATGGGGTCGCATCCGGAACTGATTGCGGCACAGGGGCATTATCACAACCTGTATACGAAGCAATTCCGTAAAGAGGCTGAAGCCAAATATCGAGCCGAAGCCGACGAATCATTGCAAACGGCATAGTACACGACCAAAAAAGTTTTTATGTAGGGGCGCAAGGCATTGCGCCCGAAAAGCACATAATCTATTCAAGAATTAAATTGGTCATGTAGTAGGCACAAATAAAACATAAACAGAGGGCGTATCCAAAGGGGTACGCTTTTTTTGAATTGCCCCCAATCGAATGAAAAATTTGCTGATTGCGGTTAATATGAGTGGCATAATCTAAGCTAAATTTTGTATGTTTACGAAGAGGATGACTAATGCACTCAAGCACAATTGATTTAAGCGATTATACGCCTGTCCACGACTTATCTCATGCCGAAACCATGCCTGCACGCTGGTATACTGAACCCGATATTTTGAAACTAGAAAATGACAAGATTTTTTCCAAGACATGGCAACCTGTCGGCAAACGAGAAGATTTGATGCGCGGCGGCGATTTTTTCACTTGTGATGTCGCCGGAGAACCCCTGATTATCACACGCGGCTTGGATAAAAAATTACGCGCTTTCTACAATGTGTGTCCGCATCGTGCAGGTGTAGTAGCTGATGGTCGTGGCAATCGCAAAAGTCTCCAATGTAAATATCACGGTTGGACATATGACCTCACTGGAAAGTTGATGCGTGCGCCTGAATTTGAGGGGGTGAATAATTGGAATGTGGATGATGTATGCCTTAAATCGCTGCCTGTCGAAGAGTGGGGACCGTGGGTTTTTGTTAATCTTGACCCCACTGCCAAACCGATGAATGATATTTACGGTACTATTCACAGTGAAATTGTGCAAGCGGGCTTTAATATTGATGCAATGAAGTTTATTGAACGTCGCGATTATGTGATTAAGTGCAATTGGAAAGTTTATGTCGATAATTATCTGGAAGGCTATCATCTGCCGATCGCTCATCCTGACTTATTCCGCGAGATTGACTATGACCAGTACGAAGTCGAGACCTTTCGTTACTATTCTAAGCAACACGCCCCTATTCGTGAGGTAAAAGAAGGCGATGTCCGCGATAGGCGTTATGTTCGTAGTGGCGACGGCGAGGCAGAGGCACTCTACTATTGGATTTTCCCGAATGTGATGCTCAATGTTTACTTGGATAATACGTCGATTAATATCATCATTCCGATTGACCACGAAACCACATTGACTGTTTTCGAGTGGTATTTTGAGCAACCCGGCACAGGGGCAGGGTGGGGCAGTATGCAAGAGATTATTGCTTTTAGCGACCAGATTCAAGTCGAAGATATAGAGCTATGCGAGTGGGTACAGAAGGGCTTAAATTCTCGCGCCTACGATAAAGGACGTTTTTCGGTATTACGTGAAAATGGCGTGCATCATTTCCAATCACTGGTGCATGAATTTCTCATAGCTGATTAAAAGCGGCATATTGGTTATAACCCGACTAATTTTGCAAGCTGCTACAATCAGTAACCTATATAGCCAGAGAATTAAGAGGTCTATTTATGAACAATTCGCGTATTCAATCGACATTATTGGTAGATGATGTTGCACAAGTGCAGCATGGGAATTTGGCACTATCGGATATGCTGGCAACATACCAAGAACGCTTCGAGGCAATTGAGCCGCAAATCGCGTCTTTCATCCCTGAAGACAATCGTTTTGAGCGCCTTATGAATGAGGCGAAAGCGTTAGAAAGCAGCTATCCTGACGCTGAAAACCGTCCGCCGCTTTATGGGGCGTTAGTCGGCATCAAAGATATTTTTCATACGGATGGCTTCGTGACTCATGCGGGAACAAAATTACCGCCAGAATTATTCGCTGGAGCAGAAGCCGCCGTCGTGACCAAACTCAAGCAAGTGGGCGCACTGATTGTCGGGAAAACTGTCACGACAGAATTTGCCTTTTCTGAACCGGGTCCAACACGTAATCCACACAATCTTGAGCATACACCCGGCGGAAGTAGTAGTGGGTCGGCTGCGGCTGTTGCGGCTGGATTGCTGCATCTGGCGACGGGTACACAAACTGTTGGCTCAGTGATTCGTCCGGCGGCTTATTGCGGTACAGTGGGCTATAAGCCGTCATTTGACCGTATCAACACAGGCGGCTTGGTTTATTTTTCACGTTCAGCAGACCATGTGGGTTTATTCACACAAGATGTCGCCGGAATGCACTTAGTCGCCTCTATAGTGCTTAATCATTGGGATAATCATGTGACTGTTTCAGAGAAACCGGTGTTTGCAATACCAGAAGGGGCATATCTACAACAAGCAAGCGCACTAGAGGCATTTGAAGCGCAGGTTCAACAATTGCAATCCGCAGGCTACACCGTCAAGCGCCTTTCAGCATTTGCCGATATTGCGAATATCACTGAATTGCATACAGATATGATAGCGGCAGAGTTCGTACAAGAACATGCAGCATGGTTCAAGCAATATGAAGGACAATATCGCCCACGCACTCTGGAAATGATTCTCAGAGGGCAATCTGTCTCTGACGAGCGTTTGCAAGCAGGGCGTGATAATCGCCTTAAGTTGCGAGACAGGCTACATAATCTCATGCGAGAGAATGGCGTGGATGCGTGGATTTGTCCGCCAGCGCCAGATATTGCACCACATGGTATCGCTTCAACAGGCAATGCTGCAATGAATCTGCCATGGACACATTCCGGATTGCCAGCATTAACTGTTCCCGCAGGAATAGGTGACAAGGATTTGCCACTCGGTTTGCAAATTTGCGCGAAATTTGGCGATGATGAGCGTCTGTTGGCATGGGCGAGTGACATTGAGAGTGTTCTAGCTGTATGATGAAATCATAGCGGTAACTTAGAAAAAGCATAACGCAGAGATACTGTATTAAAAGTCAAGTCACAAATCAAGCAAGTTGCGGTTGTTCAAGATAATTCGGGTCAAAACTTTTCTTTGCGCCTTTCACCTGTTGCATCTTTGCATTGTGCATTTTCAAAAGACTTTTAGGACTCTACATTTTTGTAGAATCTGGAAAAACCTAGAAAAAGGTGAACCACCAAAACGCCAAGAAACCTATTCAAAATGATGCTCTGCGTCTCTGATTCTCCGTTTCTCTGTGTTACGCTTTTTCTAAAGACTTCTCAGACTCTGTATTTTACAGTTCATAGTGTGGGTATTTTTCACCTATTTTGCTGGGATGCTCTGTGGTTTAATCTTGTATCATTAATCATTAAGGTCGGGTTGTTGTCAGATGAGAGACAAAACCTGTACGCTTCATCAATAAAGGAATTTATGATATGCGTCTGAAAGATAAAGTCGCTTTAATTACGGGTGGTGGTAGCGGAATCGGCTACCATACATCACTATTATTTGCCAAAGAAGGTGCGTCTGTCGCGGTGGTTGATATCAATGATGACGCTGGCAAGAACACCGTTCAGGAAATCGAAAAAGCGAGCGGCAAGGCTGTCTATGTCCATGCTGATATTTCTAAAGCAAGCGATTGTGAAAATATGGTCAAGGTTGCCGAAGAAACGTATGGCGCTCTACATATTGTCTTTAACAACGCTGGCATTAGTCATGCCAATGATGATGATGCCATTAACACCTCAGAAGATGTCTGGGATTTGACGATGGCAGTCAATGTCAAAGGGGTGTTTTTGGGTTGCAAGTATGGGATTCCAGCATTACGGCGTGCCGGAGGTGGCAGTATTATCAATACTGCTTCTTTCGTCGCCTCATTGGGGGCAGCAACGCCGCAACTCGCCTATACCGCCAGCAAAGGGGCAGTCTTATCTATGACCCGTGAACTCGCCACCATTCATGCGCGTGAGAATATTCGAGTAAACGCACTGTGTCCGGGTCCACTGCGAACAGAACTGCTCATGAAGTATCTCAATACAGAAGAGAAAAAACAACGTCGTCTGGTGCATATCCCGATGGGACGTTTTGGTGAGGCAGAAGAAATTGCCTATGCTGTTTTGTATTTAGCATCGGACGAGTCTTCGTTCGTGACAGGAACAAATTTCCTTGTCGATGGCGGCATTACAGCAGCTTATGTAACACCAGAATAAATCAGATAGTCAACGAGGGGATGTGAGGTGTGCATCTCCTTATCAAAATCCGGCTGTGCTTGCATCGAAACTAAAGTAGACCTGTACGAGCATTTTGCCAAAAACTAATTCATCACCATGACGAATAATATTGGGCGTATTGGCTGTCATATGGCGACGATTCAAATAGGAGCCATTGGTACTGCCCAAATCTTCTACCATCCACGTATTATCAGAGAAGAAAATACGGGCATGTTTCCGCGAGACACCTAATCGAGACGCACCATACGGCACTAAATTAATATCAACCTCAACGCCCTCTTCACTACGACCAATAAAAAATTCACCCTTATCAAGGTTAAGGATAATCAAATCTTGATTTTTGGAACGCGGGACAGTCACAACCATCTTATCTGGGCTATTCAACTGAGCTGTAATATGCGCCGGTGGTTCAGCAAACCGAATCGTTTGTTTTTCCTCTTTTGCTTTCACTAATTCTTCAAGCATATGACCACACTTATCACACAAGAGCGATCCTGCTCGATTATCATGACCACATTTGGAACACATGTTCATTTATCACTCGCAACACTAATAATGACAGACATAAAAATGATGTCTCAAATATATCCCAAGCATAAAAGACATACAATAGCCCTTTCGGGTTTCATCTTGCCTCACACGAGTTTAGACTTCTAAAACGAAAAACTCGCTAACCTTAGCGAGTCATAGGGGGAAAATTACTTGGGGAGACGCAGCCTGCCTGTTTCTCTGCGTCCTACTGTCGGGTGGGCAGTACGAACAAGAGGTAAAATCGTCTGTCCAATATCCGTATCATTTTCTGGCATCGGCACATCAGCATGAAGTGACCAATATTCACGGTGCTTTATCGACTCATCCGGTCTCAAGATTTTCTTATTCCCTAATGTTTCCAATTCAAGGAATCGACCATCAGTGAATAATTCTACTTGGCTACCCAAATCAGGGTAATCGGCATCATCGTCTGATGGATGGAAAGATTTCACGAACATCGTCTCATCATTAACATAAGCTAACCACCCAACTGACCACACATATTCCGGTATAACTTGCAATCCTATCTTGAGCGGGGCTGTGATATCAGGAGTTTGCAAGACGAGGATATGTTGGTCGCCGAAGTGCAAGCGGCGGTCATTAAGAGAGGTATAACCCCACAATGATATGGCATGTGTCGGTAATAATTGTAAGTTTTGTGAGACATGGGGGGGTAAGGGCATAATCCCGATACCGCCCGGACGCATCATCGTAATAGCCCACGGCGCAAGTTCCACAGACCATAATCCGGTATTGCTTAGGGTATGGTCAATCACGACAGTACCATTTTTGAAATGCACAGAGATTTGCTTCTGAATCCCAGTGGTTTCTTCGGGGTGCGGTATAAAATAATGAATCCCATCCAATTCAAAGTGGTCGATGGGGTCATTATCTGGCTCATAAGTGCGCGGTCTATTCTCAGGTGCGTGCCATAAGCGATGTCCGCCGTAAAAGCGATATGCGTTGCCACCAGACCGCCCAATATCATCTGGAAACTGCTTAAAGACATTTTCGCCACCGACAAAGCCAAAGTGAATAATCCGTGGTCCAACATCCCCTGTTACAATGACTTCTATCGTACCATCACTAAGGCGGTAACAATTTTCCCAACCCTTATAAGAAATCGTTTCAATTTGCATCTTTCATTCCTTTCGGAAATAACAATCTAAAAACACTTCCTTTACCAACAGCACTCTGGCAATCAGCTTTTCCTTCATGCAAATCCATAATGCGCTGCACAATGGATAATCCGAGTCCAAATCCGCGTGTTGTTCCGGCTTTATCAGAACGGAAGAAGCGCTTAAACACCTTTTCTAAATCAGATTCTTCGATTCCGCTACCGTTATCGTCAACTTCGATTATCTGGTACTCACGACTTTCATAGACACGAACTTTTATGATGCCGCTTTCCGGGGTGAACATAATCGCATTATCGAGCAAGCGCCCCACTGCTTGCCGAACGAATTCAAGATTACCAGAGATATAAACACCTGTATCAGATTCTTCAAGAACCAGCCTAATTTTCTTTTGCTTTGCCGCAGGTTCTTTCACTTGAAACATATCGCGTGCTACATTATTCAAGTCAATACGTGTCACACCGCTAAGTGATACGCTATCCAATTGAACCATGTAATTGAGTGTATCAACCAGTTCGACAATCGTATTCACCTGTCCACGAATATTATCAAAATAATTTTCATAGGGATTTTCTCCCATTTTGCGACTCATGATATCAACGTTGGTATTGATAATTGATAACGGTGTCCGAAAATGATGCGAGGCATCTTGAATGAAATTGGCAATCATTTGTGTGCGTTCGCGCTCTAATACTTCTTCCAAAATTTTCTTATCAAGAATACCTTGTTGCAATGCTTGATGTTGAAAAGTCTCGCTAATCACTCGCAATTCTTCCGACCTTTCTTGAGAAAGGGTCTCTAACTCCGCATTGAGCATCGCATTTTCAATGTTGACTGCTGCCTGACTTGCAAAAAAGAGCAAAGGTTCTAAATCTTTCTTGACGAAAATAGCATCATGGCTACGGTTTTCCAGATATAATGCGCCAATAATGTGGTTGCGAGTTGTTAGCGGAACACACATCACAGACCGTAATTGCAAATCACCAATACTTGTCGAATCATCAAATTCATCCATGGCACTTGCCGTCACAATCGGTTTGCCGTCTGAGACAACGCGATGAAAGATAGTGGTGCTAATTCGTGTTTCGGTATCTTTAAGATTGCGTCCCTCATTATCGCGGCTGACATGGAAGTGTAATGTGCCATCCGGATTGACGAGTACCAAATACCCACGTTCGGCATCAAACAGTTCTAAAGCGACATCCATGGCAAAGATTAATAGTGGGTCTAGAGAGCGAGTCTCTGCCATTTGGCGACTGATTTCAAGTAATTGTTTTAGAAGCTGTAAATCCACAAGTTGTCTCTCTTCAATTATGTGTAATGGCGACCCACGCTGAAATCGACTAGCTTGATTGTAAAACGTAGTGCGAAACCTTGCCAATCGAATTATGAATACGATTCTGACATTCTACCAACGCCATTCATATATACTGTAGTTTAACTGATAAAGTATAAGAATAAACACGAGACAGCACAATAACATCAATTCACATTCAGTTGGAGGTGTTTTTATATGGATTTGAACAACTATACCAATAAAGCGCGTGAGGCTGTCATCAAATCACAAGCCCTCGCCGCCGATTACAATCATACCATTATCGAGCCAATCCACTTACTAGCAACTCTTGTTGAGCAAGAAGATGGGGTTGTGCCACAAATCATTGCAAAAATTGGCGCACGCCCGCAATCCGTCCGCGCAGATATTGAAACCGAGCTGAATCGCCTCCCCCGTGTGACAGGCGATGTCGGTCAGGTCAGCCTCAATCGAGATGCTATCAAAATTCTGACAGAAGCTGATAAACGTGCTGCGACGATGAAAGACGATTATACCAGCACAGAACATCTACTCCTTGCCCTCACCGATGACCGCAAGGTCGGTGCATTGTTAAAGAAACACGGTGTTGATGAAAACGATATCTTAGAGGCTCTCGCTGCGATTCGCGGCAGTCAGCGTGTGACATCGGCTGACCCTGAAAGTACCTATCAAAGCCTAGAAAAATTCGGGCGCGATTTAACCGAAATGGCGCGACAAGGCAAACTAGACCCCGTTATCGGGCGCGATGAAGAAATACGGCGTGTGATTCATGTGATTAGTCGCCGTACCAAAAACAATCCAGTTCTCATCGGCGAGGCAGGTGTCGGGAAAACCGCGATTGTCGAAGGCTTGGCACAGCGTATCGTCAATGGTGATGTTCCAGATGGTTTGCGTGACCGTGTTGTGATTGCCCTTGATATGAGTAGTCTTGTTGCCGGCTCAAAATATCGTGGTGAATTTGAAGAACGGCTGCAAGCGGTCTTAAAAGAAGTGACCGACAGCGATGGTCGCATTTTACTATTCTTGGACGAATTGCATACGATTGTTGGGGCAGGTGCCGCAGAAGGCGCGATGGATGCCGGAAATATGCTTAAGCCCTTATTAGCACGGGGCGAGTTACGCATGATTGGCGCAACGACTTTGGATGAGTATCGCCAACATATCGAAAAAGATTCTGCGCTAGAGCGCCGTTTCCAGCAAGTTTTTGTCAAAGAACCCAGTGTCGAAGATACCATTAGCATCTTGCGTGGTCTCAAAGAGCGTTATGAAGTTCATCATGGGGTACGAATCCAAGATAGTGCCGTGATAGCCGCAGCAACACTCAGTCATCGCTACATCACAGACCGTAATCTGCCGGATAAAGCGATTGACTTGATAGACGAAGCGGCAGCGCAACTCAAGATGGAAATCGACAGTCGCCCCGCGCAAATAGACCATGTACAACGCCAAGTCATGCAGCTAGAAATTGAACGCGAGGCTCTCAAGAAAGAACGTGACGAGGCATCAAAAAAGCGCCTAGCAATTTTAGAAGGCGAATTGGCTAATCTGCAAGAAGAATTTGATGCGCTATCAGCACGCTGGCAAAAAGAAAAAGCAATCATTCAAGGGATTCGAGACATCAAAACCAAGCTGGATGATGCCCGAATCGAGCTAGAACGGGCTGAACGCCAAAATGACCTTGAGACGGCTGCCCGTATTCGTTATGGCACGCTACCAGATCTTGAGAAAGACTTGGCAGAGCAAGAAAAGCGTATCGCATCGAATCGCGCTGATGGCAACACTATGCTTAAAGAAGAGGTCGATGCCGATGAAATTGCCAATATTGTTTCGCGCTGGACAGGTGTTCCGGTTACGCGCTTATTAGAAGGCGAAATCGAGAAACTGCTCCGTATGGAAGAACGCCTCCATGAGCGCGTTGTCGGTCAAGATGCGGCTGTCAATGCAGTGGCGGCGGCTGTGCGGCGTAGTCGGGCTGGCTTACAAGACCCCAATCGCCCTGTCGGAACATTCCTCTTTTTGGGACCCACAGGGGTTGGCAAAACCGAGATGGCGCGTTCCTTAGCCAAATTCTTGTTTGATGATGAGCAAGCAATGATTCGCATTGATATGAGCGAATACAGTGAAAAACATGCTGTTGCCCGTTTAGTGGGTGCGCCTCCGGGTTATGTCGGTTATGAAGAAGGCGGTCAGCTCACAGAGGCTGTTCGTCGCCGTCCCTACTCTGTTGTCTTGTTTGATGAGGTCGAAAAAGCACATTCTGAAGTGTTCAACATCTTCTTGCAGGTCTTTGATGATGGTCGCTTGACAGATGGGCAGGGTCGCACGGTTGATTTTACGAATACCGTTATCATCATGACCAGCAATGTTGGCAGCGATGCTATCAAAGCCATGGGCGCAAATGCCACACAGGAAAAAACTCGTCATACGATTATGGCAGCTTTAGACCAGCAATTTCGCCCAGAATTTATCAATCGCCTTGATGAAATTATCATCTTCCATGCCTTAAGCCGTGAACATATCGCTCAGATTGTCGATATTCAACTGCGCCATTTGGAAAATCTGCTCAAACGCCGCGACATCACAATTGAACTGACGGATAGAGCTAAAATGTATCTCGCAGATAAAGGGTATGACCCTGTTTTTGGAGCGCGTCCTCTCAAACGCGCCATCCAACGCGAATTGCAAGACCCGCTTGCTTTGGCACTGCTAGAGGGTCAAGCGCAAGATGGCGACCATATCGTGATTGACTTTGATGATGGCGAAGTCATTTTCAGCACTGTTCAAGCACAAGAGGCATAATCACAATACAGGCACATTCGATAAGTATGAATGTGCCTGTCAATTCGGCAAAAGCCCCTTTTAAGCGCTTCGTCTCACTTCTGTTGCAGTGTGTCGATTATCAAGCCTGCAACTATCTGAACGCCAGTTGCATTCCAATGTGTATCATCTAAATGATACGGATGTATTCTGGCATTGGTACCGCATATTCTGTATGCGCCCCTAACTCGCCGACTTCGACCATGACAAGTCGCTGGTTTGGATAAAAAGG
>JAUZRW010000193.1 GCA_030950085.1 Anaerolineae bacterium | reverse complement strand
CGTACTCGTCTCGGTGCTGAAACTTTCTGTGATATTCGCAGTTATATCTCAACTGCCCGTAAACAGGGGCAAAATGTCATCCAAGTTATTTATGAGGCTCTGCTTGGACGACCCTTTATACCTACCTGAGCAGTTACAAATACGATTAAGATGATGACTCAAACAAGCGCGATGACACACGCACAGCCACCACTTCGCCGACGACACAAAGTACATCATGCGCCCAAATCTCTGTCATCACAAGCGCCTTTTTCGCCGTCAGTTCTTTAATCGTCGCCCTGAGAACGAGTTCCGTGCCAGTCGGTGTTTTTTGCTTGAATGACACATTGAGATTAGCCGTCACACAGGTAATTTCCGGTGCCGTATCCGCAGAACGCCCCTCAGCATCGTACATTGCCGCAATTGCTGTGCCGATACTGTGGCAATCAATCAGGCTGGCAAGCAATCCGCCATAAACATAACCCGGAAAGGCGGTATGTTCGGGGTGCGGTAAAAACTTGCTATGCCCGATTTCGCCATCCCAATATGTTTTGATATGCAAGCCGTGTTCATTATTGATGCCGCAACCATAGCAGATTGCGGCTTGAGGATTATAATAATCTTGAATAGCTTTTTTCATCTTGCTCACTTATCCACGGCGATATTCGCCACTGCTATGCACATAGACGTAATTGCTGATTTCACCGTTTTCATTCGCGTCGGCTTGTGCCATCCACTTAAAAACCCAACCGGCATCACTAATGCTGAGATTCACACAGCCACGACTACGCCGATAACCGAATAAATCATGCCAATAAGTGCCATGTAAAGCGTTACTGCCATCGAAGTATTGCACCCACGGCACACTTTGCAGGGCATAGGCTTCTGGCGCACCTGTCGCACCCGTCATTCCATCACGTTCTAAACGCGCCCAAACCTCAAATAACCCTTCATCAGTGGTAAATCGTGGCAAACCAGAACTCATCAATGTGGCAAAAACAGGCATATCATCTTCATAAGCGACCAGTGATTGTTCAAATAAATCGACAGCGACCCAACGTCCACGCGCACCGTCAGGACGTGCAATCGGTTTGATGACCGTCATAAAGACTTGTTTCACCCATTGGTCTGGTCCCACCATGTACCATGTCCAGCCCTCGTTGTCTTCGGCTTCGGCAAAGATGTTATAGCGTTCATAGCGCAGGGGAACGAGTCCACTTTCTGATGTAGAGGGTCCACCGGGATAGGTGCTGGCATAAATTCCCGTGGTATCTAATATCCAGCCAAATGGTTGATTCCAGCCTTGCGGTAAACGTACCCCCGTGAAGAGCGACGGGCTTACGAAATAGGCACTGCTGGTTTCGATATTAAGCCACGTACCATCTTCGCTTTGCAGCCAACCATCTGCCTGACTGACAATATTTACAAAATTGAAACCTGCCGGAATTTGCCCAACAGCATTGCCATTGGGTGCATCATAAGTTGTGACAGCTTGTGGACCTACACGCCAAAAACTATATTGGTCAAGCGTGGCAGAATCAAGTTGAATATCGGTTACATTCGGTTCAGGATTAGCCTCAATAATAGTGCGGCAAGCGGCTGTTGTCGCTTGTCCGGCAACATAACGACAGGCTTCCGGTTCAAATACCTGAATCGGTGTTGAGGGTGCAGTTTGGGCATTGTCGCTAGGTGCGGGTGTGACATTAGCCGCTAACGGCAATCCAGCACTTTCAGCAAGCATCGGCGTATTAGTCGCAAAGACACTAGCGGCTGTTGTATCTTGTGCCAATGTCACCAATAGCGACAAACTCATCAAGATAATGAGTCCAATCGTTAGCAATAACCAGCGATATCGTTGTTTCATGTGGGAATAGTCTCCGTCATAATTATCATTCTAATGATAAAGCGGCAAGTTTAGCATGAATTTACCGCAAGTCCACTGATGATTGCCCGACGCTATTACAAATTGATAACACAGGCATGAGAAATCTTGGCACATTTCCCTGCTGCTTGAATATGATGGGAATACATGGGATATTTAACCCTAAGATGCCTGTGCATCTTTGCGTTAAGTGTTTTATGAAAATATAGCGAAGATCACTTTTTAAGACTCTACCCTACAAGAACTCATCACTTAAATTCTGGGCAATGTTTGGAATCTGTTGTGTTTCCAACATACTTAGTTATAATAGAATCATAATGTCGTGCAACTTTGTGCAAGCCTCATTGCAAACTGTCTTATCACATCCTGCAATGAGTTTGCGGAAATAGCACAATAGACTGTCACAAAGTCTATCTATTGTCCATTTTTATTGTAACACCGTCACTGCATTATCAGCCCGTCTGATACTCGCTCTGTTTTATTGGCGAGAGAAAACAGTAGACCGTGTTAAGGAGTACAGTAACATGACAACTGAATTTATGTCCCGTATGGTGGGACTGGTTGTATTTCTATTTCTTGGTATTCGCTTAGGATTAGAGTCTTCCGGATTTGTAGGGCTTCCTGCTACATCCACCGCGTTTGTCTTTGGTCTAGTGGGTGTCCTCGTTGGTCTAATTTTGACCCCATACCTCACTGTTCACCCCATCCGTACTATTCGCCGCTCTATCAATGAATGGCCCATTGAACTACTCTTGATGTCCTTAACTGGCGCGTTAATCGGCTTGTTGTTGGCATTACTGGCGACTTATCCACTTTCTCTTTTACCCCCCCCCTTCGGCAACTTTGTTCCGCCCATTCTGATGCTTGTTTTCGCCTATCTAGGCATGACAATTTTTGGGGTGCGCTCTAAAGAAATTGCAGGTGCGATTGGGCAACGTTTGGGTAAGCAAGGAGGGCGTTTGACAGGCTTATCGAGTCGCAAACTAATCTTGGATACGAGTGTACTAATTGATGGGCGCATTACAGATATTGCAGAAACGGGTTTTGTCGGTGGGACGATGATAATACCACGTTTCGTCCTTAGTGAGTTGCACCGTGTCGCCGATTCATCTGACCATCTGCGGCGTAATCGTGGGCGGCGTGGGTTGAATATGCTCAATAAATTGCAAAAGAACGAGGTCATCCCTATTCGCATTGTCGAAGATGATTTTGACGATATCTCGGCAGTCGATGATAAGTTAGTTGCTTTAGCCTTACAGATGACTGCCGTTATTATCACCAATGATTACAATTTGAATCAAGTGGCAGAGGCGCAGGGTGTTACGGTACTGAATATCAACCAACTAGCAAATGCAGTACGTTCTATCTACATTCCGGGGGAATCATTCGCCCTGCGAATCATCCAAGAAGGACGTGAACACGAACAGGGCGTGGGCTACCTAGAAGATGGCACGATGGTTGTCGTCGAAAGAGGCAACCGCTACATGGATCGTACCATCAATGTGGAAGTGACTAAATTGATTAATCAACCCACAGGTCGTATGATTTTTGCTGTGCCGGCTGGTGATAGAGACCGTTAACACTTGTCTATAACCCCACTTGCTTCTGTGGGCGACCTCAAACGGATTTCGCCCACTTCGCCCACATTCCTATGATTTGATGCAATCGCCCTAAGTTAAATGTGCAATGTCTCGCAGAAGCGACTTACTTTGCGCTATACTCACGCTCTAAATATCAGGTCATCATGGTACAAGTAGGAAGAAATTATGAATCGTGAATTTCATCGCTGGCATAGTCCCTCATTGAATCGGGATATGGCAATGCTTATTTTTGGTCATGCCGGGGCGCGAGTGCTGGTTTTCCCCACTTCGCAGGGGCGTTATTATGAGTGGGAAGATAGGGGCATGATTGGCGTGTTAGGAGAACATCTGGAACGGGGATGGTTGCAACTCTATTGTGTGGATAGTGTTGATGCCGAAAGTTGGTATTGCAAATGGGCGCATCCCGGCGGACGAGCTTATCGTCATCATCAATATTTTCAGTATCTACTAACGGAAGTATTGCCCTTAAGCCAGCAAAAAAATCAGAATCCATTTTTAATGACTCTCGGTGCTAGTTTTGGCGCTTACCATGCGATGGCATTTGGCTTGAAGTATCCGCATCTGGTAGACCGCATTTTGGGCTTTAGTGGGATTTATGATATTCGCGGTTGGGCAGACGGCTTCAATAATGATTTTGTTTACTTCAATAATCCCGTGCAATTTATCCCCAACGAAAGTGACCCCCAGCGTATCGAACAATTACAACATTTGGATATCATCATTGCCGTGGGTAAAGATGACCGTCTGGCAGAAAGTTCGCGCACGATGTCACGCTTATTGTGGGAAAAAGGTATCGGTAATGCCTTACGAGAGTGGGATGGCTGGTCACATGATTGGCAATACTGGGAAAAGATGATGCAGATGTATATCAATGGGCATGATTAAGTCAGATAGGCTATAGTTGACCGCAAATTACGCACTATAGAGAGCATAAGGCACAGGGCAAAAGGCGCAAAGAGTTCTATTCAAAATGATGTTCTGCGCCCCTGATTCTCCATGTCTCTGCGTTACGCTTTTCTAAAACTTAAAATAGTACATGACCAATTTAATCTTTGAAAATTAGATGATGTGTTTTTTGGGCGCAATGCCTTGCGCCCCTACATAAAAACTTTTTTGGTCAGATAATAGATTACTTTAGGAGACTTCAATTATGGCAAAGAGAAAACCGAAAAAAACGGTACGAATTGGCTTATTTGTCGGGATGGAATGGTCATGGCCGCCGGCATTTATTGATGAAGTCAACAGCCGTACAGAAAAAACAGGGGTGATTGCCGAATTCGTCGAGATAGGCGGCACAGCGATGAACGAACCCTGTCCTTATCGTGTCATCATTGACCGTATTTCGCACGAAGTCCCCTACTATCGTTCGTATCTCAAGAATGCTGTTTTACAGGGAACAAAAGTGGTTAATGACCCCATCATGTGGACGGCGGATGATAAATTTTTTGGCGCATCACTCATCACGCGACTGGGTATCGCATCACCCTTGACTGTTGTTTTGCCTAATAAAGATTATATCCCCGGTATTGACCACAATAAAAGCCTACGTAACCTGACATTTCCCATTGATTGGCAGGGGCTTGTCGATAGTGTGGGAGGCTTCCCCTGTGTACTAAAAGATGCCCATGGCGGCGGCTGGAAAGATGTCTATATTGTCAATTCGATGGATGAATTGTGGCAGGCTTATAATTCTTGTGGTTTGCTGACGATGATTTTGCAAGAGTTTATCACATGGGATGAGTATGCACGCTGTATGGGCATTGGTCAGCGCGAAGTGCGCGTGATGCGTTATGACCCCAATCAACGTTATTATCATCCTGAGCATGGTTGGGATGATGAAATGGCACAGCGCCTCCAAGATGAGACCTTAGCCATCTGCAAAGCATTCGGTTATGACATGAATACCTGCGAATTTGCGATTAAAGACGGTGTTCCCTATGCGATTGACTTCATGAATCCAGCACCGGATATGGACGTTAATTCGCTTGGCAAGAATCACTTTGATTGGATGGTCAATACAATGGCGGATGTCATGATTGACATGGCATTATCCAAAGAAGAGACGCGCAAGAATTATCTATGGGGCAAGGCGGCTGCCAAATCCAAAGCGTAATTCATCGAAAATCAGCCAAAAACGATTGAACCACTAAAAAACTGAATTTATTGAATTTGAATTATTAGGCAGACAAACAATGACGCTCCACGATATGATTCAATCTTACCATGATTTGCTGACTGATGAGGTTGCAGAAGAAGCTGACTTTTTGATGCGGAAAAAACTCAAAGAACGCAATCTATACTTCGGAGACCGTCCGCTTTGCGTCGTGCTGCGTCCTTATTTTTATACCGAAGCGGATTGGCACTTCATGAAAACGGGCTTAGAGACTTTGCTCACGGCTTTTGCTCGCGCCCATGATGTTTGTTGTGCAGAGAAAAAGTATCGTAATTTGTTGCTGCTTGATGATTACGAAGAACAACTCTATCCCCTCGATAAAAATGGGCCCGCGCCGTGGTCGTCTTCGCGCCTCGATACATTTTTTGTACTAGAAGACCGCAATCTGAAATGTGTCGAATATAATGCCGAGACTCCGGCTGGCATTGGCTATAATGATGTGCTGGCAGATGTATTTGACCAACTGAAGCCCATGAAGCATTTTCGCAAGGGGGGCAATATGCAAGCCCTACGCTCGTTGAATACACTGCAAGAATCGCTTGTGGATGCTTATAAAGAATGGGGCGGACAAGAAAAACCGCAAATCGCTATTCTTGATTGGGGTGATGTGCCGACACTCAATGAGCATGAAATCACCCGTGAGTATTTTGAACGTCATGGCTACCGTTCTATCTTAGCAGACCCCCGTGCCTTAGATTATCGTGATGGCAAATTGATGGCAGGCGACTTCCGCATTGATATGATTTACAAGCGCGTACTGTATAGCGAACTTGTGGAGCAAATGGGGATTGATAATGCTGTTTTGAATGCAGTGCGTGACAAAGCTGTTTTCATTACCAATTCGCCAAGTGCCAAACTGATGTCTAAAAAAGCGAGTTTGGCATTACTCAGCGACGAAGACAATGCTGATTTATTCACGCCTGAACAACGCAAGGCGATTGCTGACCATATCCCGTGGTCACGAGTCGTCAGTGAGCGCAAAACGATGTTTGATGGCAAAGAAATCGACCTTATTCCCTTCATTTCTGATAATCGAGACCGTTTTGTGCTAAAACCCAATGATGATTATGGTGGGCATGGTGTCGTACTCGGTTGGGAATGTTCCGCCGATGGTTGGGATGCCACCTTGAAGAAGGCTCTTGAAACCTCGCATGTTGTTCAAGAAAAAGTGACACCCGTACAAGGTCAGTTTCCATCATGGCTTAATGGTGAATTGAATATCAGTAAGCGATATGTGGATGCTGACCCCTACGTTTTTAATGGCACTAGCGTCTATGGTTGCCTGACTCGTCTCTCACCGCTTGCCCTCTTGAATGTGACAGCCGGCGGCGGTTCAGTTATCCCGACATACATTATTAGCGATTAAATTTCCCGTACTGTGATAATGTAACTGTGTATCTATCCATGAACTCAGAACAATTTGAGTAATAGAGACACAAAGATTCAAGTTCAAAAACCTCTCTGAGTCTCTGATTCTCCGTGTCTCTGCCTTACGCCTTTTCTTGAAAATTGTTTAGGATGCCGATGTCGCCTCTTGACGGGCAGCGAGTAAGCGTTCATCAATATCAGCCACCATTTGCTGGTGTTTTTCCCACCATGCAGGGTCACGTTGGGCATCTAGTTCTTGGACTGTTTTGCCTTGTTGCTCAACCCATGTATAGTATTTCAGGTTGTGCCAGCGTTGGCGGATATTAGGGGTTGCGTGTTGCACCCAATCGGTTTTAACACCATGAAAAACACCTTCGATACGGGCAGAGGCAGCCGCTTCATCTAACTTGCCCCATTCTTTTTGTGACCGCGCCACAATCGAATGATAACGGTCTAAGCTATCGGCAGCAGCCGTGACAATGACATCATCCGCGCCAAAATTATATGCCTTCGCGGTTTTAATTGCCCCCAAAATATGGCAGATACCACTTACGCCGAACATATCCCCTAGTTTTTCGACCAGTTCTTCATCGGCATCATAGCGTTTGACCAGTGTTTCACGACCTTTAGCCTCTGCTAATAATTGCAAGCCCTTAAGACAGGCTTCGTCATCTATGCACATTAGGGCATCCATATTAAAGGTATTGTGAACCCATGTCACATGCTTATCGCCAATGCCTTGAATCTCGTGTGCGCCGTAGCCATTGTTATACATCGTGGGGCATTGCACAGGTTCGAGTCCGACAATTTTACAATTCGGGAAAGCTTGCTTGAGACGGTCTCCAGCAGCAATTGTTCCGGCACTGCCCATCGCCCAGACAAAGGCAGCCGCCTTGCCATTGCCAATCCCCTTGTCTTGCAGTTCTGCGACCAATTCAACCACAGTATTACCCGTCACATGATAATGAAAACGGTAATTGCTCATCTCTTCAAATTGATTCATGATGCGTGTATTGGGGTCTTGGCGTAAGCGCCATGTCTCATCATAAATTTCTTTGACATTACTCTCTGAGCCGATGGTTTTGATAATTTGTGCGCCATACCCTTCGATACGGTCAAAACGCTCTTGGCTCATTTCTTCTGGCAAGACGACGACACTATTGCAGCCCATCCGCCCGCCGACCCATGCGCCACCAATGCCAAAATTACCTGTTGAAGGCCAGACAAGGCGATGCACTGCTGGGTCAACTTCACCGAACATTTCTTTTTCGAGCAAAATCGAATAGGCGGGACCGACTTTATGGCTGCCAGAGGGAAATTCTTTGCCGTACATGACGACAATTTGCGCTTTAACCCCTGTGAGTTCGGGCGGTAGCACCACATGATGAATATGATTGTCGCCACCGCGCCATGTGATATTAAACAAATTAATGGGGTCTAGTGGGTTGGATTTTTTGGCATCCAGCGCCCGCAAGCGAATTTCTGGCGCGATTTTATTGGGATGCAGCATTTCTTCAAAAGTGGGTCCTGTAATCATAGCTTTGTCTCCTTATGTGTGTTATCCATTTCAGCAACCACAGGTTCGGGATTTTTCCTGTTATCAGGCATTACAGATACGGTATATTATGTTCTTACAATTCAAATTTGTAGAGGCATCATGGTTTACAAACATGCTATCCGCCGTAAAAAATACAAAACCGTAACTTACTGAATCTCTATGTCGTGATACAAGTGTACAGGGTGACAGGGGTTTCACAAGTGGTTAAATATTCAATTGCCCAAAAGTGATAGTTAATGCCCTCACGCAAGACATTCCCATTAAAGTTATGTACAATCAGATGCTATTCAATCACATCTTATCAGTGTGGGGCTTCTTCACTACGGCACTCTTATATCAGATGTTGCACAGTTTTGTCCCTTTCAATGATGGTTGGTACATTATGCCAAAAACAACAATTGAGTGCATTTTCTATAGTGGCATCCTGCTACTTTACTTTATTCTAGCGGCTTTATTTGCCATCCGAACACCGGATTGGCAAGCACCCGATGAGCCAGCACATTACAACAATATTGCCCAAATTGTCGGCGGTGATTTATTGCCCGAAATTGAAATGGGCGATTGGGATAATGACTATTTGGAAACGCTGAAGGCGAACGACTTCGCGCCAGAATTGCTCGATAGGCTCGACACGATACAGTACGAAGACCATCAACCGCCCTTATATTATTGGATTGCCGCTCCCATTTTTGCCCTGTCCGATGGCAGCCTGACAGCTTTACGCCTCTATTCGGTTTTGTTGGGCGGAATCACTGTTGCCTTAACCTTTACAGTGACACAAACAATTACGCCACAGCGTCCACATATCGCCTTGAGTGCCATGGCATTTGTCGCCTTTTTGCCGCAACAAGTTCACATGACATCAACAGTCAACAATGATGCGCTGGCTGGGGTCATGATAGGTGCAACTTTGCTCCTGTTAATTCGTTTTCTGAGGCAGCAAGCGCCGTTTCATAGTAGCGATAGGGTTTGGCTGCTCGGCGTGCTGGTGGGAATCATTTTTATCACCAAAACGACCATTTATTTTATGGCAGGTGTTGTCTTGATTGTCATTTTCATGCGCTGGTGGACAGACAAGCCGCGTCGTATTTTGACCTTAGCACGACAATTCATAGTATTTGCCATGCCAGCAGGGATTTTTGCGCTGATATATTGGGGGCGTAATGTGCGCGTCTATGGTGTGCCAGATTTTCTCGGATTGATACGGCATGATGAAGTCGTTGTTGGGCAATTGCGGACAGCCGATTATATTGAACAAATTGGTACAAGTGCCTATTGGCAAACGGCTATTAAGACCACGGTTCATAGTTTTTGGGGACAATTTGGTTGGATGGAAGCACGAATGGCAGATGCCGTCCCATCAGTGATGATTTTCATTGGATTGTTGACACTTGCAGCAATCTCAGGCTTAGTGATGCTTGCCAATCAACCCAAAAATGACAATGCTATTCCGCGTGAAATTTGGATAACGCTCGGCTTGGCGCTGCTGCTGACTGTCTTGCAATATATTTTCTACAACCTGACATTTGTTCAGTTTCAGGGACGTTATCTCTTCACTGCATTGATTCCCATTGCAATCGCTATGGCATTAGGGGTTGATGTTTGGCGCAACCTAATTTTCAGCAAAATCACAGCTTTATCATGGGCAACTGTGGGTGTCTTTCTACTCTTCGTGCCACTCGATTTTTATCTTATCTGGCGCGTGATTCCCGGCGCTGTCGGCGGAATAGGATAATGCCTGTCACAATCGCTATCAGCCACATGACCGCACCAAACATCATAGAGCGATACCATAACGTCGGCACAAAGTCGAAAATGACGGTACTTTCTCCTGATGGGACACGCAGCGCACGAAACATTACATTAGCGCGATAAATCGGTGTTTCTTCTCCATTAACTGTCGCCAGCCAGCCGCGATAGAAGGCATCATTCAAAATGAGATAGGCTTCTGATTCTGTGTTGCTGAGGATTTCGATATGTGTGGGCGTATATTGCACAAATCGAATCGTATCATTTTCGGATACTTGACTAGAGATAGATTCTGCGCCATGTATCACAGTACAGTCGAGACAATTTTGTAGCAAAGTTAGCGCATCTTCATGACCTTGCCAGTCATCGGGCAAAATCTGACTATTCTCAGCAAAATAGGCACGCGACGCACTGAGATTTTCATAGATTTTGATATCGCTAGACAGTAGCCGTTGCCATCCATCGGGGACGACTTGTAAAAAGTCATCGGTGCGCGTATCAACAACCGTCATCGCTAGGATACTTGAAGTGCCCTCACGGAGTAGATTAGCTAATTCATCAAATGTGACAACTGAAACAAAAATATCATCATTTATAGTCGAAACACTATTGTTCTCAATCGCAAGTGGTTCAATATGCAAGACACGAATTTCATCATATACGAAGTCCGTAGAGCCAGATATCGAAAAATCTTGTTGTTGCTGCCAGAATTGTGCCAATGACGTATCATATGCCACACCTTCGTACCAGATATCATAAACTTTATCAGTGATGAGATAGCGCGTATCAGTCATCGTCAGCCAACGCAAGTCTGGAATACATGCACCGCGACATTCCGGCAGGGCTAAGATTTCGCCGAGACGACCATCAACTGTACGCGGCGTATTTTCTGGTAGCAATAGTGATGTAAACTGCGAATAGTAAATCGTCGGCAAGACTCCGCCACCAAAACCATCTATAGAGGGAATACCCCATGTCAACGACAGATTTGGGAAGAGTGTTTCTTGGCGTTTGACTGCCGTAAATGCGGTCTGAATCGCCTCTTCATCCATGCCCATTTGCTGATAGCGTTCTCGTAGTCGCGCATTATCGCCGGGGTCAAAGAAGCGTTGGCTAATTGACAATACTCGTCCCGACGGAGTCTGTTCGTCATTGTAAGCGAGTAATTGACTTATCGTGAAGCGTTGTCCCTCATAAACATCACGCGGAGTCAAATCATTGTAAGGCAGTATCCGTGAGGCTAAAAATAATTCGAGAATGACCAGTAAAACAACAAACACACCTAGCCATTGTTTGACCTTTATAGGATTAAAGGACACGATATATGGTATCCCTACAGCAGAGGCGATAAACATTATTAAGCCCAAACTCCACATGAACAGCGTTGTGCGCGTCGGAACAGCCGACCCAACAATATCAACTTGCGCCACTTCTGAAAAACGCCCGATGAGCATCAATCCGATAAGCGATAAGCCAACAACAGTAAGCCGTTTATAGTCGATTCTCTGCGTCAATATCATATGCAGCCCGATACCGGATAGCATCGACATAGCCAGCACAAACAGCGATAACCAACGTGCCGGAACACGAAAGAGGTTGAAGCCCGGCAAACTTGCAATCTGCCAGTAAAACGGGTTAAAACGCCCTATAGCGAAGGTCAAGCCGACAATCGCAATTCCTATCCAGATAATGCGCGTATGTTTTGAATGATTGCTATTGGGCGCATTGCCATGCTCCCCTACAAGTTGGGAGGGGATTATGTTTATCGGCGTAATCGACCCCACAAGTGCTAATCCGAGTGCTATCACACCGATATAGCCGATGTATTCTCCAAATAATTGCCCATCGTAACTCGGCAATAATGCCCGTCCGAGATAAGTCGGTGGCAGTGAAAAAGCGGTTGCCTGTTGCGCTGTGAATCCGCCGCCGCGATTGCTCATCCCTGTGAGTTCAAGCGTGGGCAAAATTTGTGGTATTGCCAAAAGCAGTGCAACTATTGAAGCCAGCAATAGCGTGATAAGGGCTATTCCCATTGAATGAAATTTTTGTAAGGGCGCATTGCCATGCTCCCCTACACCATATGCCACGGCAAAAATGCCCAATCCGACACCTGTAATGAAGACTGTTTGTGTATGCCCACTGAAAATCTGTAGTGCCAATCCAACTGCCAGTAACCCTGTCCACAATGTTCGTCGTTGCCCTGTCATTGCCTGATAGAAAAAATAAAAAAGCCACGGCATCCATGACAAGCCCTGTAGCTGATTGATTTGCTCGGCGTGTGCGCCAAGATAGCCACTTAAGGCAAAAACTGAGGCGGCTAGTAATGATGGAACAAGTGATTTGATGATGGTTTGTCGGAATAAGACAAATGCGCCCGTAGCTGCCCAGATAATGTGTATCAAAATACTGTAACGAATGGCATCCGGCGCACGAAAGGGAATCATCAACCAATTGGGCGGATAAAATGTACCCAGTTGTGGATTAGCCAGTAGCGGCGCACCCATGAAAATATTCGGTGTCCATAACGGCAACTCTCCGGCACGAAAAGCAGCATTTCGTACATCCCAATAGGGATAGAAATAATTGTAGGTATCGCCTCGCGCCAGAATCATATCCGTGAAAGCTAATTTCCAGAAGAAGAAAAAAGCCAGCACAATCAAGCCTAAAAGTGGGAGAAATCGTGAAAATCGCATCATGCTGTCATCATAAAGATTTGGTTCAATATGCGTCACATGCTAACGCAAATTCACATATTCCCATAGTGTGAGCCATCATATAACAGGTATAATCCAGCACAGAATGAATAACAATATTTCTCGATAAAGGAGCATTTAATGAATCTACAGAATGTTGTCGCAGTGATTACAGGCGGAGCATCGGGTTTAGGAGCCGGCACAGCTCGTCGCTTAGTGAATGGTGGTGCAAAAGTCGTTCTTGCCGATTTGAACGAAGAGAGTGGCACAGCATTAGGCAATGAACTCGGCGAGAGTGCCATCTTCATGAAAACCGATGTCACCAGCGAGGACGATATGCAAGCTGTGGTTGATGCCGCAGTCGATAGATTTGGCAAGGTGAATGTATTGGTGAATTGCGCCGGTATTGGTATCGCCATCAAAACTGTGCATCATGAAAAAGGGCCCCATCCCCTGCAATTGTTTGAAACTGTGATTAAAGTCAATCTGCTAGGGACATTCAATGCCATTCGTTTAGTGTCGTTTGCGATGATGCAAAATGAGCCAAATGAGGCTGGTGAACGCGGTGTAATTATTAACACAGCATCGGTGGCGGCATTTGATGGACAAATCGGACAAGCGGCGTATAGTGCCAGTAAAGGCGGTATTGTCGGTATGACATTGCCAATTGCGCGTGACCTCGCCCGTGAAGGTATTCGCGTGATGACGATTGCGCCCGGTATATTCGATACACCGATGTTAGCTGGGTTACCCGAAGCCGCCCGTGAATCACTCGGTAAGCAAGTGCCGTTCCCGCCGCGTCTCGGACAGCCTGCGGAATACGCCCAACTCGCCCAGCATATCATCGAGAATGAGATGTTGAATGGCGAAACAATCCGCTTAGATGGCGCGATTCGTATGAGGCCACGTTAACCGATAGTGTACCAAGATTGAACAAGCACAAGTCTAAAATCGTCCTATATTAAGATTACCTTGTGTTGCTTATCGACAATAATCCAACACAACAGCCGACTCGCCTAGCGCGAGTTTTGCTGTTTTAGCTGTCGGTGGACTATGCCCAAAACTATCTCTACAGAGGAATATGATTTGAGCTATTTGAAAAACCTGAAATAGACTACTACACGACCAAAAAAGTTTTTGAGGTTTCGTAGGGGCGACAGCGTGCTGCGCCCAATCATCAAGAATTAAATTGGTCAAGTACTACTACACGACCAAAAAAGTTTTTATGTAGGGGCGCAAGGCATTGCGCCCAAAAAACACATAATCTAATTTTCAAAGATTAAATTGGTCAAGTACTACTTTATAGGGGTATGCAAAAGCCCTAAGTGAGGAGTCCGTGCAGTTTATGGATTTGTTTTGTACCCATCATGTTTGAAAATTTGTATTAAGAAGGTTGTTTCATAGTATCGGGTTCTGCGTTAAAATTAAGTATATGATTAGCAAAATATCAAATTTGGGTTTGTGATGAAATATTGGCTAGATCTTTTCACTTGGAACACTTGGCAGGAGTTTTTGAAGGCTGGAGGTAATGTTTCTGGTTTTCGCAAAAAAAGATGGAGTACGGTTAAAAGAATGAATGTGGGGGATTTGTTACTTTGCTACATGACCGGTGTATCCCGTTTCTTTGCAATCTTGGAAGTGACGGGAAAACCATTCCGCGATGACACACCCATATGGGGAGAAGAGGATTTCCCTAGTCGTATACCTGTTAAAGTTGTTTTGTCTTTATCGCCTGAACACGCTGTACCAGTAAAAACACTTAGCTCTCAGCTTTCATACTTTCAAAATATGAAAACGCCTAATTCATGGTCAGGACACTTCCGAGGTTCACCCACCGAAGAAAAATTAAAAGATGCTCAAGGGATAATTGCCGCCTTAGAAAGAGCAGAAAAACAACCTGTTTTCCGAGAGTATGATGCTCGAAAATTAGAGCGAAAGGCGAATGTATATTCAACGGATTCAGGTTCAGTTTCTATTCCTGAGAATAGCGAAGACGATAATCTCGATGAGCAAACAATCTCTCCTGATACTGAAAAACCAGTCACGCATGAAGAAATCCAATGGTTGTTGCTCTCTGTCGGTCAGGAAATGGGACTTGATTTGTGGGTAGCGAATAATGATAAAGGTAAATCATTTGACGGTGAAAACTTCAATGAATTATCTCGAATAAGAACATCATTACCAGTCCAGTTTGACCGAGCAACAAATAGGACAATAGAGCTTATAGATGTGCTATGGCTTCAAGGAAATAGTATTGTGGCAGCCTTTGAGATAGAACACACGACAGCTATCTATTCAGGGTTATTAAGGATGGCTGATTTGATTACCATGCAACCAAATATCAAAATCCCATTGTTTATTGTTGCACCGGACGAAAGACAAGAGAAAGTAGTCCGTGAAATAAACCGCCCCATTTTTTCAAAGGCTCTGAAACAACCACTCCCTGAAATCTGTCGATATATTCCTTATACTGCGTTAAGAGCCAAAGTTGATCAAGCTAAGGCAGGAGGTTTCTTACAATATTTGAGACCTGATTTCCTTGATGAGATTGCTGAAAATGTTGAAATCGAAGATTATTGAACCTAGCATATTAGGCATTTGTGTATAAATTCAGATAACGGTCTGTGACACTTGACCAACTATATTGTGTGGTGATAACACGCTGTCCACTTTGCGATAATTGAGTTTGTAAGGGTCTATCGCGCAATAAGCGAACCGTTTCTGATGCGATGTTGTCAATGGGGGCGACAAGCACACTGTCGTTATGTTCAACTGCAATGCCATCCACACTCAAAGGCGTGGCGACTGTTGGCAGTCCCATAGCGAGTGCCTCAAGAACCTTATTTTTTATGCCAGCCCCGACGCGCAAGGGACACACAAACACTGTTGCCTGTGATAGATACGGGCGCACATCGGCTACTCGTCCTGTGATGTCAATATGAACAGAAGCGAATGCTTGTAATTCTGGTGGTGGCGCATTGCCCACTATTTGCAGTTTTGCTGCGGGGACTTGTTGTTGAATCGCTGGAAAAATTGTCTCTGCGAGTAGTCTTGCTGCATCTCGATTGGGTTCATAGTCATAATTGCCCACAAAGAGCAAGGTCGCCTCATCGCGTTCACGAGACTCCATCTGGAAAAAGTCTAAATCAATGCCATTAGGAATCACCTCAACAGCAAGTGCCGGATTGATAGCTAATAATTCTTCCCTGTCTTGCTCAGTGAGAACCACCGTCACAGCGTAAGGCGCGAACATCCATTTTTCGTATTGTCGCGCCACAAAGCGATTGATGCGATTCAGGATTCCGCCGTGTTGGTCAATAGCGCGTTTCAAATACAGACTATAGGACTCATAAGGTGTAATAATCGTCGGAACGTGTTGCAGTAAATGGGCAAATTCATAAACCTGAACACCGCCGAAAATATGCACAATATCGTAATCATTGTGTGCCAGAAAGTTGTTTTCGATAGCCTGCCACATATCGCTTGACCATGCTTGCTGCTGAGTCTGTGGAAAACGTAATCGGGGCAACAACAGCCGCTTTAGATAATCAAGCTGTGTGCGCTTCGGTTCATCAAGCAATTGAATACGACGGAAAAATTGTTGATAATATTCGATTTCGGGATGGTCGCTCTCAAACTGAGTATAGGCTAACAAATCAAGCGTATGACCGCGTTGCGATAATTCGCGTGCGAGATGCCAAATAATGAGTCTATCGCCTAGATGCAGAGGATAAGGTGGACAGCGTGAAATGAGTAGAATCTTTGTCATATGTCTGATTCAACCATAAACGCGGTTCAAAATATAGGGAAAGCACAAAGATTAGGCGCAATCAACGCTGGATTACGCCTCTTACAGATAGCAATTATACGTGGGTAATCGGCGTATTAGAACTGATTTCGTTGCTTGTGGTAGCTAAATCGTCATAGTTCAAATCATGCAGACTGCGTTTACCACACATCCGCGCAAAATCAGTCATTTGCTCTGTCCATGCCTCAAAGAAATTCACCAATCGCTTGGCACTCGCTTCCATCTCAAATCGTTCGCGCAGATTCGTCTTTTGAGTAGCGATTCCGACAGGACAATTGTTACTGCTACAGGCTCGATATTGCTGGCAACCAATCGCCATCATGACCGATGTTGCCAAGGCGATGGCATCAGCCCCCATAGCGATAGCCTTAGCAACATCCGGTGCTGTGCGAAAGCCCCCCGTCACGATTAATTTTACATCTGTGACTCCATGCTCATCAAGCCATTTACGGGCGCGAGGAATAGCAAAGACTGTCGGCACACAAATATTGTCTTTGACGTGTTTACCAGCCGCACCTGTTCCTCCGGCACGACCATCTAGCGTAATCCAATCGACATCCAATTCACAGGCGGCGGCTAAATCAGCTTCAATACGTGAGGCTGCAAATTTAATACCAATCGGAATATCCGGATTCACACTCCGAATCCACTTAATGCGCTCTGCCATATCTTGCACACTATTGATATCTGTAAAACGCGCCGGACTCCGCGCCTCTTGACCGTCTGGTAAGCCGCGTACTGTGGCAATATCGCCATGAACTTTTTTACTGGGCAATAAACCACCTAATCCGGCTTTGGCAGATTGTCCCATCTTGATTTCAATGCCGTTAGCCTTAGCGATATTTTCTTCATTCCAACCAAAGTAGCCAGAAGCCATCTCGAAAACATATTGACTTGCCAATTCTTGTGCTTCCGGCAGCATCCCACCTTCGCCGCTACACATCACCGTGCCAAAGTCGGCGGTGCCTTTAGCGAGTGCCATTTTCGCCTCTTTGCTGAGTGCGCCAAAACTCATATGGCTGACAAAAATTGGTGCTTTCAGAGTGAGTTGCTGCTTGCGTTTTTCGCCGATAATAATTTGCGTTTCAACAGGCTCATCATCTAATAGTGGCAAGTGTGCCAACTGTCCCGGTAAAAAATAGACTTGCTCAAAATTGGGATATGAGCGTCGTTGACTGCCCATCGGCTCGACAAATTCTTTCGTGCCACGAGAATAAGCGTGAATATCGTGCATTTCACCTTCAAGCGGGTCTTCACGCCGCGTCCACAAGCCAAGATATTCACTTTTGAAGCGCGGCTTGGGCGAGACTGCATCAGCATCAACCATGACCGCATCGCCTTCAACTTTAACGGGATATACGGCGATGGCTTCCTTTGGATTCCAGCGACTGACACCTGTTCGCACATCATAATCCCACTGATGAAGCGGACAAATCACATTCGGACCCTGCATCGTGCCATCACCCAACTTACCCTCACGATGTAAACAAGTATTATCAAGAGCGTAGAATTCGCCTTCGTAGCGATAGAGCGCAATATCTCGTTCATTGACAAAAACTGTCGTGCCTTTGTTCTCATCCAGTTCATTAATTTTTAAGACTTCAACATAATTTGGCATCAATCAATCCTCCTATTGTAGAATCTGGAAAAAACTTAGAAAAAAGATGAACCGCCAAAACGCCAAAGCGCCAAGATTTCTATTCAAAACCATTCTTTGCGCCTTTCATCCTTTGCATCTTTGCGTTACGCATTTTCTAAGCACTTATCGGACTCTACATATCCCGTACAGTTAGAATAATTAAACTGCAAAAACCTTAAATCTGCTACAGCATATCAACAGCATCTCGAATTGTTAAAATTCTTGGACAAATCGCAACGAGAAGAAGACGCTTATAAATGGCTTCATGAAAGCCAAGCTACTGCGCGTACTTAATTATCAGGCAGTCCGCGCATAGGTCGCCATGGTGGAAGCAGATAATTTACATTTTCTGGTATGGGAGTCAGTAGATAAATATCAACATAGCCATGCCACGCGACATAGTCCTCATCACTATAGCCCAAATCTATCCAATAAGGTGAACTTCGTGCGCCACCTGTATCTGCCATAATGCCGATGCCATAGTCGGCAACATACAGATTAGTCCGATAGGGGATAATGCGTGGATTGGCACCAATTATGCCATGTTGGAGTGTCATACCAATGGCTGTGATATTATCGCCGCCCAATGCTTCGGGCTTATAACTCGTCGCATAAACCCGTAACCTACGCCAATACTCAACTGTTCCTTGTGGCGTATCCATGCTGCGAACGATAATCTGTGTGCCATAGGCGATGATTTCATTCTGGGGTGCTTGCGTAATTTCTGAGCCAGCCGGTTCTCGCCCAACTTCAACACCATTTTCATAGCGTAGCCGTTCATCTATCCGTCGCATACCTTCTTGCCCACTTTGGAGAATACGGCGTTGGTCAAGTTCAAGGTTAGGGTCAGCTTGCATCGTTGAGTCATAAGGGATAGATTCTTCTGTGCTGACAATCTCTTCTGTGACACGCAGCACATGAATCGTCATATCTGCCGTGACGGGTTCTGTCTCCGGCGGAATAGTATAATCAAGCCCTACGAGGGCAATTCCAGCTTCTGAGAGAGCATCAAGAACAGTAGCGCCCTGCACACGGGTTTCTATTGTTGTCCTATCCACTTGTATCGTGACCGGACGGGCGCGGTCAATCACGATACGGGTGTCAGGAGCGAGTGTTGTACTGACATTTGGCGACACAATATCTGTCAAATAGACGACGATGCCCGCTTCAAATAGCACATCACCTACGGTATCGCTTGTGGTGTCGATGATAATTTCGCTCGCGCCATCGACAATCGTAATGCTGATGGCACGCTGTATCACAATCTCATTGACTGGCACAGACCACGAAGCGATGGCACTTTGTTCGGCTGCTGTGCCATCTAACCACACGAGGTCAGAAGGATTGAGAATAATAGCTTGATTATTGAGAATATCTTGGGGATTGGTAAAGGGTGTGTTGATAGTGCGTTGCTCTTCATCAATCACAAGAGTCACTGTACGCGCACGATTGATAGTGATTCGCATTCCCTCAACCAACAGTGCATCGAGTGATATAGAAATAGCGTCATTTTCATCTAGTTGAATCGTTTGCTCACGTAATAAATCGCCCACTGTCGCCGCTTGGCTATCAATGTCACGAACATCGCCATCCGCAACAAGGGTAATATTTTTATAGATTGAAGTTGTCGTAATGGGTTCGCCATCTCGCAGTACAAGTGTCAGTGTGACGATAATAGAGAGTGCCGCAAGTGTGATGAGGGCTAATAATGCCCAATTCGGCAAGAAACGAGTCTTAGGTCGGTGGGGTTCTGTTGGGCGATTGTAGATAGGGGTTGGTAGGGTATCATCAGGTGCGATGGGTGGCTCTACAGATGGCATAGGCAATAACGATTCGCTTCCATATCAAACAACGCTATTGTAGCAAGCAATTCATTATGTGATAAGAGGCTAAATCGGGGCAGAGGGTGTCAATAACGGAACGGATATGGATTCGGACAGGCAGAAGCCAGTCCCTACGATAATTGTTCAGATTGGTTTTGGTAATGTTTGGCTTCTTCTACAGATTCGACAAATGTGACATCTAGTGCGGCGACAGCCTTATTGAAACGACAAGTAATTTCATATGTGCCTTTCCAGAATGCGTCATCACTGATAACAATGATGCGATTGATATTGCAATCACCTTTGCGGATGGCAGCTTGTATCAGAGTCGCTAAATTGCTTGGATTTTTGCCGGATTCCAGCATATCAATATGCAGGTTAAGCGGGTGATTCTTCGTGTCCATCAACCTCCATAATTGCAGCATCGAATTGAAATAGGTTTCACCTGTCCAATCACCACAGAAACGCCACAACAAGTAAGTTTCGTCTTTATCGCCCCAATTGATTTCTATAAATCTGCTTGCTATCATCAGTATTCCCTTTTAGACCTGTATTTAATGTTAGTCAAACCTAAATATTGTATAAGCGAAACTACACCCACACTAAGTATAGTACATTTCTGAGATTATATCAATAAGGGTTGTGTTAAGAATGTGATAAGGGGGAAAGTTGTTTTTTGTAAGAATATTTACATGTAGTGAGTAACAGAGTATTATAACTACCCCTATTAATGACTAAACACTCTGGACAAAATCCCTAATTTACAATACTTATAGCATAATTTTCTCGACATCGCAAGCAAATTTTGTTATGGAATGTTACGATTTGTGATGAATTAGATAGTGATAACGAGGATAAATCCAAAACGTGATTAGCAGTGAGCTAGGATACCCGCAACACCCATTTCACCCCTTAGTGCTGCTGGCTTTCGCCCCTGACACGGTTCGGAGCTTCTTGCCGTGCGGGTCCCAGCCTACTACCAACCACATTAGAGCAGTAGTATAATGCTTTATAGTTGCTTTTTCAATAGCTTATCACTCAGAAATCAGAACTTGTTGATTGTGCCGCTGAAATCCAAAATCGCTGCCGTATCATCTTCATGCAGATAGTGATTTTGCTGTGCTATTAATCTGTGGCTGCGTGCATCATCACGTTAAGATTTGATACAGCTCTCATCCTCAATTATCGCTTTTTGTTAGCAGAACATTTGACACACGAACTTACGTTCGTTATACTCAGAACAAGTATTCGGCTATGAGGATACAATAGGGTTGGAAATCAAACATAAGGATTTAACATATGGGAAAGATTAAAGACTTCGGAAAATTGTCAGACCGTCAGCGTAATATCCTGACGTTCATGCACGAATATATGACGGAATATGGTTATCCACCCACCATTCGAGATATTGGTTTAGCGACAAAAATTAACTCGACATCGGTGGTGAATTATAACCTGAATAAGCTAGTTGCTGCTGGTTATCTGGAACGTACCGAAAAGGTATCACGGGGTTTGCGTTTGGTCGCACCAATTCCGGGTAAACCGAGTGACCCACAGAAGAAAATCATCCATCTTAGCGACTATACCTCGAAAGTACCGCTTATCGGTCAGATTGTCGCTAGTCAGCCCGTAGAAATACCGGATGACAGTGGGCATTATTATGATGAGGAGAATATGATTGATGTTCCGCCCTCATTACTCAACGGGGTAGACCCCGCAGATGCCTATGCCCTTGTCGTCAAAGGCGAGTCAATGACCGATGCCATGGTGAAAGACGGTGATATCGTAATTTTGCGGAAGCAAGATACCGCTAATGAAGGCGATATGGTCGCTGTTTGGTTGATAAACGAAAGCGAAACCACCCTTAAGTATTTTCACCGTGAAGGTGATAAGATTCGGTTACAGCCAGCACACCCTACGATGGATCCGATTTATGTGGATCCTCAAAATTGTCTGATTCATGGCAAGGTGCTGTCTGTTATTCGCCACATTCATTAATCCCACGACTTTGTTCAACCACATAGCCCCATTTCAGGCACGTTTTACGAGCGTGCCTGTGAGTGGTCTCTGAAGATTAAGGACTACCACTTTTCTTTGTCAGGATTGACACCCTCGTCGGCGCACGAAACGTATAGCCTACTAAAAATAAGCGAAAATATGCTGTATCTATTCAGCTATCCATGAGAAATCAGGCTGTGGTGCAAAAATCATCTTGAGTGTTTCAAAGATAGACTGCCCCTGACGGCGAGCCGTTTCAAGGATGGAGATGAGGTTGGCGTAAAGTTCAGCGCCCCAATCCGAGC
>JAUZRW010000192.1 GCA_030950085.1 Anaerolineae bacterium | reverse complement strand
TGGCTTTTGGATAGCTGAGTGGTTTTAACCCTCAGCGATAGGAAATGGACGACAAAACAGAAAACGCATAACTTTAGTTATACATGGAACTTGGAGGTAGTTTATGCAATATACAAGTTTAGGACGCACAGCACTTAAGGTTAGTCGCTTGTGTTTAGGCACAATGAATTTCGGTTCGCAGACAACAGAAGAAGATAGCCACGCCATTATGGATGAGGCGCTTGATAAGGGTATCAATTTCTGGGATACAGCGAATCGTTATGGTGGTAAAGCAGGCGCAGGGGGTACAGAAAAAATCATTGGGCGCTGGCTTGCAAAAGATAAGAGTCGGCGCGATAGAGTTGTGTTGGCAACCAAAGTTTATGGTGATATGAGTAGCGATAATTGGCCTAATTATCGCGGCTTATCTGCCAAGAGTATTCGTATTGCCGTTGAAGATAGCCTCCGACGACTGCAAACCGACTATATTGACCTCTATCAATTTCATCATGTTGACCGCGATGCCCCATGGGAAGAAATTTGGCAAGCACTGGAGCAATTGGTACAAGCGGGCAAGGTGTTATATGTCGGTAGTAGCAATTTTGCAGGTTGGCACATTGCCAAGGCAAACGAAGCCGCGAAAAAACGCAATTATATGGGTCTCGTGAGCGAACAAAGTCTCTATAATCTAGCAGCACGAACGATTGAATTAGAAGTGATTCCGGCTTGCGAAGATTATGGACTCGGTTTAATTCCATGGTCGCCGCTTGCGGGCGGTTTACTCGGTGGTGTCTTGCAAAAAATCGAATCAGGTCGCCGTGCCAGTGAAAGAATACAAAAACGGATTGAAGCGCATCGTGACCAGATTCAAGCCTATGAAGATTTTTGCCAAGAATTAGGCGCATCGCCAGCCGTCGTAGCATTGGCATGGATGCTAGAAAATCCCGTAGTCACAGCCCCCATTATTGGACCTCGTACAATGGAACAATTGACCAGTGCTTATGATGCCTTAGAACTTCATTTAGATGCCGATGCGATGCAGAAACTCGATGAAATTTGGCCCGGACCCGGCGGTACAGCCCCCGAAGCCTATGCGTGGTAAGTGCGATTATGTTCGGAGGGGAGTATCTCAGATGCTCCCATTTCTGCCCATTATGATAGGTCTAAGAGCCTTCCTCTACAACTATTATCAACGAATTTTCACCCTGACACTTCAAAAATGAGATTAATCATGGCACAGTATAGGAGCAGGTCAGTAGGGGAAACAAGAAATAGATGTTGTTATTGCTTCTTAGACGAGAAACATTATGAGCCAACTGTGCATCCAAGACAGCCGCACAGTGGCTTATCGAGCATTGTGTTTGGGCACATTGCTCAAACGCCGTGAATGGGAATTAGCTGTCCAGAATTCTGGCGAGCGTTTTATCTTTGATGGTGTCCGTGACCATGTTTTACAACAATATCAACAATTTAATGCTGACCTTCTCAAATGGCTTGCCGCCGAAAAAATCATGCCCCATCTCTCAAAATCTGAACAGCGCATCTTAAATCAACCCTTCGCTACATGGTCAGAGCGTACTTTAACGTGTATTGGCTGGCGAATCGAAGCCTTAGGCATCTTGCTCTGGGCATTAAAACGTGTGGATACAATTCCAGCCTATGATGACCAATTTATACTGAAAGCATTGCTTGAACCCTTAGATTTATTGAATCCCACAATTGATTTTATCTGGTTAGCGTCTCTACGTCCGGCAGAAGAATTGCAAATAGCGCGTGATTGTGCCGAACAGTGGAATTGGCGCAGTCGGGCAACAGAATTAGAACGCATGGGTGTTCGCCCACCCGATGGCGTGACATTTAGCGATGTGATTCGCTTTACTGCCGAACGTGCTATTGAAAATAGGCTTCTATCTTATTTGATTCAGGGCGATTTTCCGGCATTTGCTAAAGCCTATGTTGATTTAACAGACGACGAATACGCCCTGACAAGCGCGATTGCTTATGAACGCTATTTTGCACTGAATTGGGTTTGCGAGTTATCGACTTCTTGGGAAGGTATCCGTATAGATTTGTAACTTTTGCTATTTGAGAAATGGTTGGCGGACAGCATGGATGCAGTCCCTACAATGCTCTATTGTGAACTGTAGAGACACAATCTATTGTGTCCGCCGTGCAAAATCATGGATTGGTCATGCGTGTGACTTAATCGCTACGCACACCTTCACCATTGAAGCCGCGCCCAACACCGCGATACACAAAACCTAATTCACGCATCGTTTGCGGCTTATAGATATTACGACCATCCACCAGAATCGGTTCATTAAGTAGTTTTTTCACGCGCTTCATATCCAACTGCTTGAACTCATTCCATTCTGTTAACACAACCAGAATATCAGCCCCATCAGCAACCGCATAAGGGTTTTCTACAAGTTCGATAGTGGGCAATTCGTCTTTGACATTCTCCATAGCCACTGGGTCATATGCCCGTATTTTCGCGCCCTGATTCATCAGTGTGCGTGCAATCGTCAGAGCAGGCGAGTCGCGGATATCATCAGTATTGGGTTTGAATGCCAGACCGAGCATACCAATCACTTTGCCATCCACAGAATCATCCAATAACTGACGAATTTTCATACCCAGATGCTTGCGCTGGAAATCGTTAATTTCCATCACTGCATTGAGTAATTGAGGATGTGTCCCATGTATAAGTGCCATGTTTGCAAGAGCCTTAACATCCTTTGGAAAGCATGAACCACCGAACCCGGCACCGGCGTTGAGGAAGTGGGGACCAATACGCTTGTCGTAGCCCATACCGCGTGCAACTTCAGTGACATCTGCGCCCAGACGTTCACAAATAATGCTGATTTCGTTGATGAAGCTGATACGGGTGGCAAGAAAGGCATTCGACGCATACTTAATCATCTCAGATGTGCGAATATCGGTGATAACGGTGACTGCTCCCAAGGGGTCATAGAGATGAGCAACTTCTTCGGCAGCTTCGCGGTTTGTCGAGCCAAAGACGTTGCGGTCAGGGTTCATAAAATCGGCTATCGCTGACCCTTCGCGCAAGAATTCTGGGCAACTGACCACAGCGAAGTCAATCGGCTCAGGTTGGGCATTACGGATAATCTCGGCTGTCCAATCGCCTGTTCCCACCGGAACTGTCGATTTGTTGACGACAATCAGTGGTTTTGTCATTTTCTCGGCGATAGTTTGGGCGGCTGCTCGCACATATTTCAAATCAGCTTCACCATCAACTGCCGACGGTGTACCCACACAAATGAAGACAAAATCTGCATCTTGCAAACCCTCTTCATAAGAAGTCGTGAAGTATAGTCGCTTGGCATTGACATTGCGCTCCACCAATTCTTCGAGACCCGGTTCGTAAATTGGCATGACACCTTGTTTGAGTTTTTCAATCTTGCCTTCGTCAACATCGACTGCGACAATCTTATTGCCCAAATCGGCAAAGCAAGTTGCTGTCACCATCCCAACATAACCAGAGCCGATGACACAAATGTTTTTCATAGATTATTCCTCGTGGTTTCGCTCGTAAACTTGCTGCGTTGCTTATACACAGCTTATGATAGCAATGTCTCAGAAAATTACGATACTATCCTCATTTTAGAGTGTAAAGAACTTATAGACATTGGTACTACGTTAGCAACAGTTAATGAGATATGAAATGTTCATGCTGTATAATGAATATAATTCACTTTTAATCAATAGAGTTTGTGAGGTGGGCTATGGTTGCACGCTTCCACGAAGGATGCCTACATCGTCGTGTCGATGCACAGATTGAAGAATTCATTTTTACCGAAGCCAGCATTGATGCAGTGAAAAGTTTTACCAGCAAAATCGAAAGTTTGATGATATCACGCGAAAATCCAAAAGTCGCCCGTTGGCTGATTGATTTGCGCCTATCGGGACAACTCCCCTTAAATGCGGTCATAAAATGTGTCGAGTATCTTGAAGCCTGTTCTGGCAGTGTGGGTCAATCCATCCGTATCGCTTACCTCACCGACGCGCCGCAAGCCTTTGAAAACCTATTTTCCAGTATTCACGGCATTTTTGATGTCGAAACGCATGTTAAGTGGTTCAATAGCAGTGTCAGTTTTGACCAACGCCCGAATGCTCTTGATTGGCTCATGGCGCAAAGTTAAAAAAGCCCCTTTCGGGGTTTCATCGAAAACGAGAGTCACAAAAAGTCATAGTTCGTTGTAGGGGCGCAATGTATTGCGCCCTCTAGACTTTGGCTATATTTGCAAAAAGAGAAGACTTTCGTTAAAAAGCTGAGTTAGTAAATAACAGCGAGTAGAAAGTCTATCTCTAATGTCAACTATCCCTCAAAATGAAGAACTTCTCAAGCATCTATTTGAGATAT
>JAUZRW010000191.1 GCA_030950085.1 Anaerolineae bacterium | reverse complement strand
CTTGTTTCCACTCTGCCCCTATTTATTGAGGTGATACATTCTTTGTGACTTTGTGGTTCATCTTTTTTCTACAATTTCCCCAGATTCTACACATTTTTTATCATGATAGGTGGATATCCCAATGGCTGAAAACGACTGTGACAAACAATATCAAGCATGGATGCAGCAAGCGCCGAAATAGGTCTTGCAATCTTTCGCGCAAAATACACGCGACTATGTAAATTTTGTGAATAAAATCGCGGAAGTGATGCGCTTATCGGATGATATTCGTGAGCAGTCTTTAGATGCCGATATTACCGTCAATGACCTGATGCTGACATTGCTGCGACGGGGCGAAAAACTCAATAATATGGTCGATATGTTATATGATTATGCCACACGCTTCGATGCCGATTAGACGGCTATTTGCCTTGTTGCTAGGCGCTCCTCAATAACAATTTTCGCCTTGCCAAACTTTTGCCTCGTGGCTTACGCCTTCTTGCTTTTTCCGACACTAATCAATCTGTTCCCTCTTGCCGAAAGCGCCTTTCTCCCTTTATTGTGGCGGTAAAATGAGCATGTTTTGTAAGGGCGCAAGGCCTTGCGCCCCTACGAAGAGCATGAATTATTATGTACATCAAAATGCAAAATTGTACCTTTGCCATGAATGATAAAGGGGTTGCCGCGTATGACTAATTCAATCAATACCCGTCAACAGGTGCGGCATGTCCTGATTGTCACCTTGATTCTGAATCTTCTCGTGGCATTCGGCAAAATCGGACTCGGATTAGCGACAGGGGCATTAGCCATCACAGCCGATGGTTTCCATAGTTTGACGGATAGTGCAGGTAATATCACGGGATTGGTGGCAAATTGGGTCGCCGCCCGTCCGCCCGATGATGACCACCCTTATGGACATCGGCGCTTCGAGACCATGGCAGCATTACTCATCGGCGCATTATTGCTGCTTACAGCATGGGAGATGATTCAAGGGGTGATTGACCGTCTGCAAATAACGGTTACGCCACAAATTACCCCTCTGACGCTGCTTGTTTTAATCGGGACATTGCTCGTCAACATTGGCGTGAGTCAGTATCAAATTGGTGCAGGAAAACGCCTCAAGAGTGAGATTTTACTGGCAGATGCCAAAAATACCCGTGCTGATGTTTTTATCACGTTGTCGGTCATCATCAGTAGCGTCATTGTCGCAGTCACAGGTTGGGCATGGGTTGATATTGTCGCCGCTTTAGTCGTCGTGATTCTAATCGGCAAAGCGGCATGGGAAATTGTCTCACAAACGGGACAAGTTTTGGTCGATACAGCCCCTTATTCACCTGAACACTTGACGACACTCATCGCTGATATGCCCAATATCTGCGGAATCGTCCGCGCTCGTAGCAGGGGGTCACGCGATGCGGTACATATTGATATTGATGTACGGGTTGCGCCGGAAATGACCGCCGAACAAAGCAACAGTATCACTTATGCGATTCGCAAACGCTTAGAATCGCAGCTTGAAGGGATTGCTGAAATTGAAGTGCATTTTGTCCCCTATCATCCCAATGGACGCGATGCCGTTTTGACAGCGCGTGCTTATGCCGATGCGCGTGGATTATCGACACATGAAGTCCAAATATGCCATGATAAACGAGGCACAGTGCTGGAGATGCACGTTGAAGTTCCACCTCAACAAACTCTCGCACAGGCACATGAACAAGTCAGCCAATTAGAAGCTGATGTGACCCACGCTTTGCCAGATATTGACCGTGTGGTGACACATATCGAACCTGCACAGAGGCAACAATCTGTGCTGGATGATTGGCACTTGATGAGTCGTGCAATAGTGATTCAATCTGAGGCAAAGGTACTTCTCAATACGCATTATTCCGGTGTCGGCTGGCATGACTTGTCGGCACGTCCGCTCAATCATGGTTTCGCTATGAACTGTCATGCCACACTCCCTGCACAAATGAGTGTTGAAGCCGCCCACAACATGGCAGAATCCGCCGAAACACTATTACGCGGCGCAATTCCTGAACTCGCACGGGTGACAATCCACACCGAACCGTTTGACCACGAGTAATCTCTACTTGCGGCAACGGGCGACAAAATCATCGAATAGCGGCTGCATCGTTGCGCCCATACGCTCTGGATGAAATTGCAATCCGATGATACGCCCATCAAGCGACTCGATGCCTTCAATGATACCATCAGCAGCCGTCGCTGATACACGCAAACCCTCGCCGACGCTGGCAAGTGCCTGAATATGATAGGTATTCACGTCAAGCGATTCGCACTGCATGATACGATAAAGGTGAGTATCGGGCTGAATCCGAATCGGGTGCGATGTTGCGCCGCGTGAGGCACTGTGATTCAGGGGGGCTTCAATGCTGTTATTCAAATCACCATAAATTGAGCCGCCGCGCATGGCATTGATGAATTGCATCCCATAACAAATGCCGAGAATCGGACGCTTGGTAAACGCTTTATAAATGCGTTCATCGCTGCTATCATGCACCGCATCAACAGGCGGTAAATCGTCTGGTAAATCACCTTGTAGACCGCGAGTAATACCGAGTCCGCCTATTATAACAAGACCATCTAACAGCGATGCAAAAGCCTCTGTCGCCTCATCCGTTTGCAGCATCGGGACAATGAGTGGGATGCCACCGGCATTTTCAATGGCATGGATGTAACACTGGTTGATACTCTGTGTACCGTCTTTGTAACTTGTCGTGATACCAATACGTGCTTGCATAGTATCCTCATCCTTGAATAGCAGATATTACTGTTATTCAACCACAATCTGATAGCAACAGAATAGACCCACTTTGGATTAAATAGCGGCAGGCAGTCGTTGACTTGGCGTAGGGCAAGCATCATCCAAAAACATTTGCGCTTCGCTACACTAGGGTTAAAGAATTGGTATCTATTCAGCTATCCGTGAGATTCTTCGGACAGGCAGAAGCCAGTTCCTACAATTTGCCTTTTTTGAACCTTTCTTCGTGTCCTTCGTGTCTTTGTGGTGAATTTTTAGGCATTTTCTCATGGATAGGTGAACAAT
>JAUZRW010000190.1 GCA_030950085.1 Anaerolineae bacterium | reverse complement strand
CTTATTTGAAATGATGCTTTGCGCCTCTGATTCTCTGTTTCTCTGCGTTATGCTTTTTCTAAAAACATATCAGACTCTATATTATTGTAGAGTCCTAAAAGTCTTTAGAATTAGAAATACCCTTTTGAGGTCAAAATATGCTCATCTTTTTTCAATTACTTTCCAGACTCTCCATATGTGGAGTCTAAGAAGTTTTTAGAATTCCGTCGTAAGGGCATAGCGCGCTATGCCCCTACAAAACTGAGATTTTATTTCCAATTACTTTCCAGATTCTACAACTAATTGAATGAACTAGAGAGATAGAACTATGCCATCGGCATTAGAAACACTCGTCAAAATACTCAAATTAGAACGTGAACAAGGCTGTGGGAATCGTGCCGTCATCGGTGGACTAGCCGCCTATAGTATTACATGGAAACATGATGCACAAAAACAAGCGCGTCGTCCCGAACATCGTGTGCTGGCGGATGAAATTAGCGAGTTGCTGATTGATTATGAGCATGTTGACGGTCAGCTAGAGCGGATGAAACAAATTGACTATATGCTCGGCAGAATTATGGGACGCATACCTCCTCCGCCCAAATATCACAAGCAACTACAAGCGGAAAAGCAAGCTGATGCTGCTAATAAAAACGATAATGCAGCCGATACCCGACCAAAATCATCAAAATCAAGGAAGGCGAAGCACAAACAACGGTCAGTCGAATCGTATGGCTATGATAATTATCAGCCTGTTGCAGTGCGCCAATTAGATATTCCTCCGCAACCGACTTTAGCCCGTCCGCCGCGTAAGCAACGCCCAAAGCTCGATTGGGAAGAAGCAAAACATCGCCTGCGTGAACTGCAACAGCCTGTGACTGATATCAAGGGTATTGGTCAGAGTAAGGCAGATGATTTTACCAAATTGTATATCTATACCGTCGAAGATATGTTGCAATATCTCCCACGCCGTTACGATGATTACACCAAGTTGCGCTATATTCGGCAACTCACGCCAGATGAAATTGTCACAGTCATTGGCACAGTCGCCCATACTGAAACGCGCATAGGACGCAACAATCGCAAAGATTTTTATATGCGCCTAGATGATGGTAGTGGTGTATTGGATGTGGTGTTCTTCGGGCAGCATTTCTTGATTCGTACCATTCGTAAGGGGACACAGGTTGTTGTCAGTGGCAAGGCGACTATCTGGCGTGACCGACTGCAAATGAGCAATCCTGAATGGGAACGCCTTGATTCTGAGAATTTGCATACTATCGGCATTGTGCCTGTTTACCCTTTAACGCAAGGGGTGACAGCGCGTGCTTTTCGTCGTCTGATGAAAAAGGCTATCGACCAGTATGCAGACCGTGTGCCAGACCATATCCCCTTAGCAACATTGGAACGGGCGGAATTGGCGGATATAAACTGGACATACAAAAATTTGCACTTCCCAGAAGGCGAAGACCATCTGAATCATGCTCGTCGCCGTTTTATCTTCGACCAACTGCTGATATTGCAATTGGGAAGTCTGAGCAAGCGTCGGGAGTGGCAATCCGTTCCCGGACAACCGCTTCTTGTTGAGGATGCTTGGCTGGATGAATTCTTGAGTGCTGTATTCCCCTATGAATTGACGGGGGCGCAATCACGGGCATTACAACAGATTCGAGAAGATATTGCCAAAGAAATCCCGATGAATCGTCTCTTACAAGGCGATGTTGGCTCTGGTAAAACGGCTGTTGCCTTAGCGACAATTGGTATCGCACTGCAAAATGGCAAACAAGCAGCACTGATGGCACCGACTAGCATCCTTGCGGAACAACATTATCGCAGTATCGGTCAATATTTTGAGAATTTCCCCGGCGATTTTCGCCCCGTTGTCGCCTTATTGACGGGTGCATTGACAACGAGCGAACGGCAATCGGTTTATCGGGGAATGGCAGATGGCTCAATTGATATCGTGGTTGGTACTCATGCCCTGATTCAAGAAGGGGTGGAGTTCAAGGATTTAGCGGTAGCCATCATTGATGAACAACATCGTTTTGGTGTCGAGCAACGGTCATCGCTACGGGGCAAAGGTACGAATCCTCATTTACTCGTGATGACGGCGACTCCTATTCCGCGTACCTTAGCCTTGACAATGTATGCTGACCTTGACCTGAGCGTCATTGATGAGAAACCACCGGGGCGACTCCCTGTTCAAACACGCTTATTATCGCCTGTAGAACGCGAAAAGGCGTTTTACTTTATTGATGCCCACGTCCAAGAGGGGCGACAAGCATTTATTATTCACCCCTTAGTTGAAGCATCGGAAAAAGTAGATGCGCGTGCGGCGGTAGAGGCTTATGAAGAACTGAGTCAAGTTTTCTATAAATATCGCGTTTGCTTATTGCATGGGCGTATGAGTCCGTCGGAGAAAGACGAAATCATGACTGCTTTTGCCAATCATGATTACGATGTCATGGTGACAACCAGTGTTGCCGAAGTCGGCGTGGATATTCCTAATGCCAGTGTTATCGTGATTGAAGGGGCGAATCGTTTTGGGCTGGCACAACTGCACCAATTTAGAGGGCGCGTTGGGCGTGCCGGACATCAATCATTCTGCTTACTCATTCCGGATAACCTCACGGAAGAGGCGGAAGAACGCTTACGGGCAATGGAAGAAACGGACGATGGCTTCAAATTAGCAGAACTTGATTGGAAAATTCGTGGCGCAGGTGATTTGATGGGGACACGGCAAAGTGGCTCATTTGAATTACAATTGGGCGAATTTATGACTCCTGACCTTGTAAGCCTCGCGCAGCAAGAAGCCCGTACTATCTACGAAGAAGACCCTTATCTGGAACGTGAAGAACATTTATTGCTGGCAGAAAAAGTTCAATTAGTACAGAACAGAGTTGGTGGCGATGTCAGTTAGACTCTGTATTTTTGTACGAATTTTTCGCCATTAATCCTATATTGTCGTTTGTCTTTAGTTTGCAAGCGGCAGTTTTCTTGTTTGTGAAGTACTATTGTACTTTCAATTCAGTAGCGTAATTATTGGATTGATATTAGAATAGTCTTGTAACATGGGAGTTTCATATGTCACGAATCGGCATTTATCCGGCATCACTTGACCCGATTCACTTTGGTCATATTGATATTGCACGGCGCTCGGCGCGGATTTTTGACGAAATTATTGTTGCGATTTATGCGACACCCAAAAAAAATCTGTTATTTTCAGTGGATGAGCGTGTTGAACTTGCGGAACAGGTCTTCCAAGACGATAATAATATCCGGGTTGCAAAGTTTTCAGGCTTAGTTGTAAACTATGCAAGGTCTATGGGTGCGATGGCATTAATTCGGGGTTTACGCTTATTTGGTGACTTCGAGTATGAGTTTCGGATGGGACTCGCCAATAAATCACTAGCACCCGATATTGAAACGGTTGCTATTTTGGCAGATGTCAAATTCATTCACATTAGTTCAAGCACTGTGCGCGAAATAGCCGAATTGGGTGGTTCGGTTTCACGATTAGTTCCACCCCATATTGAAGCGGCACTAAAAACCCGTTTCGGTTATGATTAGTGGTAGCGGAAGGAATTTTACATGGATATTCAACATCTTGTAGATAGACTTGAAGATTTGGTCGATGAAGGTCGCCACCTCTTTGGCACAAAATATACAATGGTTGATGAAGAACGAACTTTAGAAATTATTGACCAGATGCGAATTTCGATTCCAGAAGAAATCGAAAAAGCAGCGCGAGTTTTAGCACAACGAGACCGTATTCTTGCAGAGGCACATGAAGAAGCAGCGCGGATTGTGCAAGAAAATCGTAAAAAAGCGGAGCAAATGCTAGAAGGTGATTCGAGTGTTCATGCGGCTCAAGTGCGTGCCGAAAGTATCAAAGAACAGGCGCGTCAAGAGGCAAAGCGAATTACATCGGAAGCTGATGAATATGTCTTCCAATTATTGGGTAAATTGGAACAGCAGTTGATTCGCAACATGAATCAAGTTCGCAATGGTATTACAGAGTTGCAACGACAACCTGCCATGAATTCGCCACAAGTACCCGAAGATGCCCAGCCTATTTATGTTCCACAACCCGTTGAAGACGAAGTGGAATTAGTCGAAGTGGATTTGTTACGCGATAAGCAGTAACTACGGTTTGGCAATAATCGTGAGGTTTGCGATGAATGGTGTGTTACTCAGGCTATTGCCAGCACCGTCAAATGCCTCTAATGCTGTGCCTGTAGTGGGGTCAAATAAACCTGCTACTAGAATATAATTTGTATCAGGCTCTAACGTGACAGGTAATGTCACAACATAACGCTCTGACCATGTTTCGTCCGGTTGCCAATCATCTGCCGGGCGATTGCCGTTTCCGGGGATGCTATCGCGCCATAGCACATCTTCACCATTAATCGCATGGAGATACATTTGTAATGTCGGTGCTGCGGATTCAAGCGCACGCCAATAGAGTTCAACCGTAATCGTCTCGCCGGGATAACCTTGTAAGTCCAACGGACTTATCCCCAATAATTCTGCTGTATCCTCATAACGAATACCCAACGGACGCGCAATCTCATCGGGGACGGGTAATGCCCGATAAGATGGATAAAACCCTACAAATAAGGCAGTCAAACTGGTTATTATCAACAAACTACAGACAATTGCTGTCGCAATGGCGCGTGGAATCCGTATGAACCATGTATCAATGCCTAGAGCGAGTATCATCCCCCATGCAACAATACCCGGAAACAAATAGCGTCCTTGATTGCCGGCGGTGGCAACACTGGCTGCTGAAATAATCGAGCCAATCCAGACCAGCGCAAATGCCGCAATAAATACACTTTGTCGGACATTCACGCGGATTGTTTGACGGTTTTTCCACCCTCTGATGAAACGTCCAATTAAACCGATTCCAGCAATAATTAATAAATAATCGAATACGCGATATATCCATAGTGGCATAGCTATTGCACCTTGCCCGAATCTTGCCCACACACTGCTATAAGCATAAACAGAACGACTTAAACCAATCGCAAAGTCGGGGCTACCATCTGGGTTGATTGCTTGATTAGACCACGCAATAAACATCGCATTAAAACCAAACCAATCGCCATAGGTGACATAATTGCGGACATACCACCACCCACCGATAGCAATCGTCAACAGCGCGGTCAAAATAGCATATTTCCATAGTCGTTTATCAATGATTGTCGCTATACCGATTGGAATTGCCAATAAGCCCATCGAGGCTTTTGTGAGCAGTGCCGCACCGAGAACAAGACCTAAAATTGCGGCACGCTTCCATGTGGGATTAGCTTGTTGCTGCAACATCAACAATAACGATGCTGTACCCATCAAAAACATCAAATTGTCATTGTTGATGAGGCTTGAGAGATAAATGAATTGTGGCCAGAAGGCGACAATTGCGACTGTTAAGATGCGCCGATACGGATGTTCAGACCAGACAAAGCATGTCACGCGATAAGCAAGCCAAACGGTTATTGCTCCCATCAACACCGAAGCAAGCCGCATAACATGAACTGCTCGTGCTGTTGCTGTTCGATAAGGAAATGCCTCATCACGGGTGTGCAAATACAGATTCTTATTATCATTGCCGAATCGCGTAATATCATAAGCGTGATTTGGGTTTTCACGCAATTCAGCGCGGTCAAAATTGGGGTCAGGGAATAATATCGCAAGCGGCTGCATGAGCAGGTAATATAATGGGGCTTGATGAAATTGCCCGTAGGGATCGCCATCAGCAGGGGGTAAGTTGCGATTAGCTTGGACATAGCGCACGAAATTATAATGCGCGGCTTCATCGGGTCCCTCAAATAATGCACCGAGACTGAAACCTAGCGCCAAAAATACAAAAATCGCCAGAATAAGACCTATCCATAGGCGCTCATAGGGTGCATTGATAAGCATAGTTGTATTCATCTCAATACGCTGGCTTACTGCGATAAATCTTCTTTTTTACTCAAGCGGTTGATACGACTCTCAACGTTTCGATGCGCTTTATAACTCCGTTTTTCACGTTCTTTACGCAATGCTTCATCAGCAGCCTCACGTTCTTTGCGCTTCTGTTCTCTTTCTGCGCGGATGCGTTCTACCATATCATCAACAACTGTTGATTTTTCTTCCTGCCGTGTCTCGAAATTCACTTTAATCTGTTCATCCAATTGTTGTTTTTGTTCATGCAATTGCTTTTCGTATTGTTCTTTTTCAGAGCGTTTTGCTGCCTCAAGTCGCCGCCGTTCTTCTATCATTTCTTGCTTTTTCGCTTGCCGTTCTTGAAACAACTTTTCCGCTTGGATTTTCCATTCAGGCTTGGGGGGTTCTGGTAGAATATAAGTATTTCTGCTCGGCGATTCCGTTTCTGGCTCTAGCGCGTCGGATTCACTGTCTGCTTCGTCATCCGCAATATCATCATCAATTGATTCGCCTAAGATACTCTTATCGTCCATATCTTCTTCAATGACAGATTCTTCAACACTGTTTTCAATGTGTTCGTCACTATCACTATCGTCTATTTTCTCCGGTTGATGGTCTGGCAGGTAGCCATCTTCACTTTCTTGGATTTTTTGCCAATCTTCACGGAGTTTTTGTTCATCACCGGCTAGGCTTGGCAATAACTCAGTTTCGTCATCCGGCAGCATTTCAACTTGTGGCACTTCCGTCGTGAAATCTTCTTGACTGATGAGTGGATTCTTAACTTCTGGGTTGTTATTCTCGTCCTGTTCGTCGTCTTGTGGCGGTATTTTGTTTTCATCGACCATGACTGACTCCTATAATCGACTATCAAGTTATGTGAATTATAACGCAAGAGACGCAAGCTGTGTTGCGCCTCTTAAGATTATTATACGGATTTCTGATATTGACTATTGAGTTATGGTGGCAAATACAGAGCAATTCGTTACAATGTGCTTCTATCATAATGAGGAGTTATTCATAGAATGCCAACATTTGCCAAGCGCGTTGCCGATTTTGGCACGTCAATTTTTGCTGAAATTAACGACTACGCATCCAATTACGATACGGTCAATTTAGGACAAGGCAGACCAGACTTTGATGGACCCCGTGAAATGCTAGAGGCGGCTTCTGAGGCGATTCTCTCTGGCAAGGCTAATCAGTACGCGCCAGATTTAGGGATTTTGGCATTACGGCAACAAGTCGTAAACCATGCGAAGCAATATTATGACCTTGATATTGATGTGGATAAGGGCATTGTCGTCACTTCCGGGGCATCCGAAGGCTTATTTACGGCGATTCAAGGTGCGGCTGATATCGGCGATGAAATTATCTTGATTGAACCCTTTTTCGACTTATATCTACCTGCCGCAACAATGGGGGGTATGAAACCTGTTTTTGTGCCGATGTACCCGCCATCATGGACATTTGACCCTGATGAGTTACGGGCAGCATTCAACAAGAAGACTCGCGCTATTGTGATAAATAATCCGCACAATCCCATTGGACGCGCTTATACAATGGAAGAATTAACGTTGATAGCTGACTTGTGCAAAGAATTTGATGTGACAGTTATCAGTGATGAAGTCTACGAACATCTGACATACGACGGCGCGAAACATATCCCGATTGCGACTCTGCCCGATATGTTTGAACGTACTTTAACCGTCAGCAGTGCTGCAAAAACGTTCAGCGCAACAGGTTGGAAAGTGGGTTGGGTGACAGGGCATCCCGATTTGATTACAGGCGTGTGGCGTGTGCATCAAAATGTCACGTTTGCAGTCAATCACCCCGGACAATGGGGCATAGCGAAGGCATTCACATTGGGCGATTCGTATTATGACGGTGTGAATGAGATGTATCTTGGCAAACGTCAAATCGTATTGGATGGGTTAGTCAACGCAGGCATTAAAGTGACGTATACACCCAATGGCGCATTTTATATGATGGGCGATTTTTCCGATGTGTATGATGGAAATGACCGTGAATTTGCTCATTGGCTGATTCGAGAACATGGCGTGACCTGTATTCCGCCGTCGGCATTTTTCAGTGAATCGCATAAGCACATTACCAGCAAGCACGCCCGTTTCTCTTATTGTATGATTGATGAAACACTGCACAAAGCCGCTGATAGATTGGCAAGGTTAAAAAATGGCTAATCATGCTAAGTTTTTTGGACAAGATATGTCTCGCCCCCACATTTTGCTATTAATAATTCTCTTGAACTTAATCCTTGCCGCGTGTCAATCAACACCACAGCAGGGCGAAGTGACCGTTTTGCCCACTGTGCCGACGATACAAGGCACGGTCAATATCACAACCCCTGCCAATGGCTCAATCATCTATGCGGAATCATTGTGGTTAGCAGGTGAATCGGACAATGTGCCAGATGATGGCTTCAAGATTCGCGTTGTCACTGCCGAAGATGAACTTCTCGCCGAAACAACTGTTCAGCCGCAAAATGGACAGTGGCTAATCGAACTTGTGCATGGCTATACTGGCGACCCCACCGAAGTTTTAGTCTATGCCCTGCCTGTGGATGAGCGTATCACACAAGATTATGATATTGCAACGATTCTCATTTCGTCATTAGAACAGCGTCCCGAAGGGGTATTTGGGCAGATTTTATCGCCACAAAATAATGATACGCCCGGTGGTGATGAAATTCTCGTGGTCGGTTCAGCATCCGGTGTTTTCGAGAATCAATTTACACTCGCTATGTTCCAACCTGACGGAACAGAAATTTCGAGTGTCGGTGTCACGATGACCAATCCTTATTTTGTCGATGACATGGTTTGGGAGGCGAGTCTGCCAACAAATGGCTATACGGGTCCTGCTACAATTAGAGCATTTACAATTGATATTCTCGATAATCGTGAAATCTCACTCGGCGAAGTTGATGTGATGGTCAGTCGCATTGCTGGGTGAAATTGATTTCACCACAAAGCCACAAAGAAAATTTGCAGGGGCGTATGGCAATACGCCCAAAAATCATTGAATATTATATTTCTACACCTTCATTTTTAGCCCCTCATGCCATTAACGCAACTTTATCGCTACATTAATCCACATTTTTCGATTCTTGTGCTATAGTCTCTGGCGGCATGAGAATCAAACTCATTTCTCACCTCGAAACCCTGTCATAACCGAAAATTTGAGCTATAACGGGGATACAGTACAAACAATGCCTCTGACTATCATTTTGCAAGGGTGGTAAACACTATGACACAGCATCAATTCATCGCAATTGCAGGGAATATTGGCGCGGGCAAAAGTACCTTAACCACCATGTTGGCTGATTATTTTGCTTGGGAACCCTTTTATGAGGCGAATGCCGAAAACCCCTATCTGGCAGATTTTTATGACGATATGACTCGCTGGAGTTTTCATTCGCAGGTCTTTTTTCTTGGTAAGCGCCTAGAGCATCATCGACTGCTTATTGACCACCCCGGTAGTGTGGTTCAAGACCGTACTGTCTATGAAGATGCTGAAATTTTCGCACGGAATCTGTATCAGCAAGGCAAGATGACTGACCGTGATTACGATGCTTATCGCAATTTATACAAGGCTATATCGTCATTCTTGCCACCGCCGAGTCTGCTACTGTATCTCGATTGTAGCGTCGATACACTTGTCAGTCATATTCAGAATCGTGGACGCGATTTTGAGCAAAATATCAGCCGTGATTATCTCGCACAGTTGAATCACCTCTATAACGATTGGATAGATGATTGGACAGCTTGCCCGATACTGCGCCTCAAAATGGATGCTATGGATTTTCAGCATAATACGACAGATTTTGAGACCATCATCAAGCAAGTGAAAGCGACTCTTTCGCCTGCTTAATATGACGACCTCTGTTACTTTGCAGAGGTTTTTGTTTGAATCTTGTTGGGTCTGCTAAGAGATTAGCAGTATCTTAGAAATTGGCAATGTTTTCCCTCTTAAATTGTTGTATCCTATAAAGCGATTCTGCATTATGAACAATCAGAACGGTAAAAATTAGGTCAGTTTCAAAGAAAGGATAAATGCACGGTATCATGTGCAAACGTTATGGCTGTTAACCTGCCACTAGAACAAGAATCCGCTACGGATTCAAAACCCATTGTTAATGATTTTGCATTCTCTGTTGCTACTCAAAATGGCTCTGGTAGCCAAACCTCCAACGCGGTTCTCGTGCGCTCACTCTTCAATATGGGCATCCCCGTCAATGGTAAGAACCTCTTTCCTTCCAACATTAAGGGTCTCCCCACATGGTATACTATTCGCGCTAGTAAAGATGGTTATGTGGCGCGGCGCTTCACCACAGAAATTGTTGTGGCGTATAATCAAGATACAGTCACCGAAGATATCAAGAATACTCCGCCCGGTGGTGTCGTCATTTATCGGGATGACCTCAAAACGCCACCAGAGCGTGACGATATCACTTACTACCCCGTGCCAGTGCGAAAGTTGATGAAAGAAGCCAATGTTGCGCGTGCATTTAAGGCGCGTGTCGAAAACATGACCTATGTCGGTGTTTGCGCTCAACTCTTTGACATGGATATGGATGTCGTTTATCAATCACTGCTTGACCAATTCGGTGGCAAAGAAAAACCCGCTCAGATGAATATGGATGTGATTCGTTTAGCTTATGATTGGGCTGCCGAAAACCTCATCAAAAGTGACCCTTTCCGCTTTGAAACGATGAACGGAACAGCAGGCAAAATCCTTATCACAGGCAATGAAGCCGCCGCACTCGGTTCAGTTTTTGGTGGTGTTCATTTCGTGGCTTGGTATCCCATTACACCATCTACAAGTGTAGTCGATGACATTCACAAATATCGGCATTTGCGTAAAGATGATGATGGCAATTACACCTTAGCCATTGTCCAAGCTGAAGACGAACTCGCGGCGGCTGGGATGATTATCGGTGCTGGTTTTGGCGGGGCGCGATCAATGACAGCAACCAGTGGACCCGGACTGAGCCTGATGTCAGAATTTGTCGGTTTAGCTTATTTTGCTGAAATTCCTTGTGTGTTCTGGGATATTACGCGCATGGGTCCCAGTACGGGTATGCCAACCCGTACCAGTCAAGGTGATTTGCTCTTCATCCATTATCTGGGACATGGTGATTCACATCATATCGTATTGTTACCTGCCTCACCCGAAGAAGCATTTGAATTTGCTTGGCGTTCTTTAGATATTGCGGAAGAAATGCAAACGCCTGTATTCGTCATGAGTGACCTTGACCTCGGTATGAATAATTGGATGGCAGACCCCTTCGAATATCCATCTGAACCCCTGAAACGCGGCAAGGTGTTAGATGCTGAAAGCCTAACAAAGTTCATCAAAAACCATGGCAAATGGGGACGGTATATGGATGTTGATAATGATGGTGTCGGCTATCGCACCTTACCGGGAACTGACCATCCGAATGCGGCTTATTTCGCACGCGGTACAGGACATAACGAAATGGCAGTCTACAGCGAACGTAGTGAAGACTGGCTGGCAAATATGAACCGCTTACGCTTGAAGATGGAAACTGCAAAGCAGCATCTCCCCCAGAACATTGAAGATTATGATGCCAATAAATCAATTGGCTTGATTAGCTTTGGTACAAATGAACCTGCGATGGTTGAGGCGCGTGATTGGCTCAAGAATAACGGCATCGAAAGCAATTACCTGCGCGTTCGTGCGCTTCCCTTGAGCAAAGATGTCTTTGACTTCATCAACAAGCACAAGACCATCTACGTTATCGAAAATAACTTCGATGGACAACTTGACCAAATCATCCATATGGAATGTAAAGACAACCTCACACACGTCAAATCATTGACGTTAGGCGATGGTTTACCGATGACTGCACGCTGGATTGTTGAAAGCATTGAAGAACAGGAGACCAAGTAATATGGCTCGCGTAGAGAAAACCAACAAACTCGGACTTGTAAAAGATGATTATCAAGCTCGCCCGACAACGCTCTGTCCTGGCTGCGGTCATAATTCAATTTCTAATCAGATTGTGCAATCGGCATTTGACCTGAACATCGCACAACATCAATTGCTCAAAATGAGTGGTATCGGTTGTTCTAGCAAATCACCAGCGTACTTTCTTGGACGTTCGCATGGCTTCAATGCCCTGCATGGTCGGATGCCCTCTGTCGTGACAGGGGCGTTGATGGCAAACCACACCCTGAAAGCGATTGCTGTCAGTGGTGATGGCGATACGGGTAGTATTGGCATGGGGCAGTTCAAGCATGTGATTCGGCGCAATGTGCCATTTGTTTACATCATTGAAAATAATGGTGTCTATGGTCTGACAAAAGGACAATTTTCCGCTACTGCTGAAGAAGGTCTTGAACTAAAACACTACGGGCGCAATGAAATGCCACCGATTGACCTCGTACTAGAAGCGATTATCAGTGGTGCGACCTTTGTTGCGCGTAGTTTCAGTGGTGATAAGAAACAAGTGCAGGCTTTGTTGGAAGCGGCAATCGCCCATAAAGGGACTGCCATACTTGATATTATCAGCCCTTGTGTCACATTCAACAATGCGGATACATCGCATCACAGCTTCCCCTATGGTGTGAAGCACGAAGTTCCCTTGCACGAGATTCAGATTATCGCACCTGATTTTGTTGCGCCACAAGATGAAATCGAAGTTGAAACCTATGAAGATGGTCAAACAATCGAAGTGTCGATGCACGACGGGACATCTGTTTTGCTCAAGAAACTCGACAAAGATTATGACCCACGCAGCAAAGCACAAGCCTATGCAGTATTAGAAGAGGCTCAACGCGAAGAACTCTTCTTGACGGGCTTGATTTACTACGAAGAACCGCGTCCAACATTGCCGGAATTGGAGCAAGTCGCGGATACACCTCTTGCTCTTATCAATGACCGTCCGAGCAAGGATAAGCTGGACGATATCATGAAGTCGTTCAAGTAATTGCATGACTCGTTAGATTGTCAAAGCTGCTTGTCGCAAGGTAGGCGGCTTTTTGTTTGTCACTCGACGGCAAAACCCCTAAAAACTAGGGGTTTACGAACATTTTATAGCACTTACAATTTACCTTCTGTTTATATTATGATGGTATAAAATTCTGCTGTAGAGCATAGTTAACGTGAACTTTGTTTAAGGATTTCATCGAAAATATGAGGTCATAAAAGGTCATAGATCGTTGTAGGGGTGCAATACATTGCGCCCTTACGCCCGAAAATCCATGATTTGCCGAAAAAACACATTTTCTGTGCTTATCCAAAACTCAGGTTAGTTAGCATCAAGAAACGAAAATCTAATTAAATTTTCTCCGAAATAATAGGTTTAATATGTGTTTTTGACTACAATAGAGCCATGTTGATGATATCAATAAATCAATGAAGGGAGCTATATGCCTGATTTTTATCGGATGACAGTATCCGACACCATCAAAGATCTGAACACTAGCCAAGAAACAGGTCTCAGCGAAACAGAGGTTAAAAAGCGTTTAGAACAATATGGTCTCAATGCTTTACCGCGTGATGAAGGTATCAATTGGTTTGAACTCATTTGGGGACAATTTAATGACCCACTGATTTGGTTATTGATTTTCGCGGCTGTGGTATCGGCATTTCTTGGTGAAGTAACCGATATGATAGTTATTACCATTATCGTTGTTTTGAATGCCGCACTTGGCATCTACCAAGAATTTCAAGCTGAACAAGCTCTCGCTGCCTTGAGTGCGATGCAAGTCCCACAGGTGACAGTTCGGCGCGAGGGTAAAATTAAGGTCATTAGTGCCGAGCAACTGGTTCCCGGCGATATTGTCTTGCTTGAAGAGGGGGTCAGTATTCCGGCAGATGGTCGCTTACTAGAAGTCAGCAGTTTGCGAGCGATGGAAGCGGCATTGACAGGCGAGTCTGTTCCTGTCGGCAAGAAAATTGCTGCCATTGAAGGCACAGGCTCAGTTGGCGTTGGAGACCGTAAAAATATGGTTTTCATGGGAACGACTGTCAATTTTGGGCGTGGTCTGATGGTTGTCACCACAACAGGTCTAAAAACCGAACTCGGTGAAATCGCGGACTTGCTCACAAAAGTTGAAAAAGGTGAAACTCCGCTACAACGCCGTCTGGCACAGTTGGGAAGTGTGTTGTTTTGGGCAGCGATTGTGATTGTGGCGATTGTCTTTTTTGTCGGATGGCGCTTACAGGGTATCCCACCGCAAGAAATGTTCCTCATTGCAGTCAGTCTTGCTGTTGCAGCAGTACCAGAGGGTTTACCAGCATTAGTGACGATTGGCTTGTCTTTGGGCGCTGGTCGTATGATTGCCCGTAACGCCTTGATTCGACGACTTCCGGCTGTCGAAACACTCGGTAGTGTCACTGTGATTTGTTCCGATAAAACAGGCACACTCACACGTAATGAAATGACAGCAACCTATTTCGCCTTACCGCGCCACGACGATATCAATGTAGAAGGTATCGGCTATACACCAGAAGGCATTTTCACAGATGAGGGTGGCGCTACGATTGACCCGAAAGCAGATGATTCGGTGGGGCGCTTCATCAAAGCGATGGCATTATCAACCAATGCTTATATTGAGCATAGTGACGGGGCTTTTAATGTTGTTGGAGATACAACCGAAGGCGCGATGGTAGTTGCCGCCCAAAAAGTGGGCTGGACACGCGAGCAACTAGAAGCTGATTTGCCACGCATCAATGAATTTCCATTTAGCAGTGAACGTAAGGCAATGACCACTGTACATAACTTGGTCGGCGAGGAAGCGAAGCGCCTTTTTGATAGTCAGGGGTATATCTCTATCACCAAAGGCGCACCTGACCGTCTCATTGGCTGGGCAACAGAAGAACATATCCCAAGCGGACGACTTCCCTTATCCGATGAGCGTCGTCAAGCATGGCATGACCACGTAAATACCCTCGCCGGGAGAGGTTTGCGTGTTTTAGGGATTGCTTATCGTCCATTAGAAGAATCACCCCAAGACGAACTCGATGAAGGCATTGAACGCGAACTGGTTTTGCTAGGGCTTGTCGGCATTGTTGACCCTGCACGCCCCGAAGCAAAAATTGCCGTCAAAACTGCACGCGAGGCGGGTATTCGCTCTATCATGATTACGGGCGATCATGCCCTGACTGCTGAATCTATCGCACGAGATTTGGGTATTCTAGGCGACGGTCAACGTGCGATTACGGGCAGTCAACTTGATGAAATGAGTGATGCAGAAATCTCTAAGGCACTGGATGAAACATCGTGTTTTGCCCGTGTATCCCCTACACATAAGCTGAAATTAGTCAAAATTTTGCAAGATAAGGACAACATCGCTGCCATGACAGGGGATGGTGTCAATGATGCGCCAGCCCTCAAACAAGCGGATATTGGCGTTGCGATGGGTATCACGGGTACTGATGTCAGCAAAGGTGCTGCCGCAATGGTGCTGACAGACGATAATTTTGCTAGTATCGTCGCTGCCATTGAAGAGGGACGTGCAATTTATGACAACATCAAAAAATTCATCAAATACCTGCTCAGTTCCAATGTTGGCGAAATTTTGGTGATGTTTATCGCCTTGCTAGTCGGCTTGCCTGTGCCATTATTAGCCATCCAGATTTTGTGGATTAATTTGGTGACTGATGGACTTCCTGCGATTGCGCTCGGTTTTGAACCAGCCGAAGAGGGTGTCATGCGCCGTAAACCGCGCCCCAAGAAAGAGAGTATCTTTGCGGGCGGTGTCGGGCGACATATTGTTTTCATTGGTCTTGTCATTACTGTTCTGACCTTAGGTGGATATGTTTGGGGCTTTTGGCATAATAACCTTGATTTATGGTCAGACACACATGGTATAGAAAACCTCACAGGCGAAGAATTAGTCGCTCTCATTGGCGAAGATATTACTGTTCCAAATGCTGATGGCGAACAAGTTGCCTTGACTGCCGAATACTGGGATTCTATCCGCGAAGATGAGGCAGCAGTGCGAATCGCCGCCGAATTGCATGATGCTGATGAAGAAGTATCCTTAGAAGAAGAAGCTAATGAAACACTTATCGGGCATGTAGAACGGATTCCGCGCTCAATTGCCTTTACAATATTAGCCTTCACACAAATGTTTGAGGTGATGGCTATTCATGCGGGTAACAATGCGTCTTTCTTCCGCACTGGTTTCAAGAGCAATCGACTCTTGTTTTGGGCGGTACTCTCTACCTTTGCCTTGCAAATCATTGTGCTGTATGTCACCTTCATGCAAGAAAGTTTCGAGACAGTGGCTTTGTCAGGTATCGAATTGCTTGTATCATTCTTGTTAGGGGCTGTTGTGCTGTTCGCGGTAGAAATCGAGAAGTATTTCAATCGTCATGCCGATGAGCGAGAATTTGCCAAAAATGTCGAAGCAACACAAGCATAGCGTAATATGCCTAAAATTAGCACCTAATCAGAATCAAAATGGGCGCGTACACAATGACGCGCCCATTTCTTGTTTAACAAACTATCTGCGATAATGCACGAACACCTATCTCAGACTGCAATTTTGTGTGAGGCGCGATGAAACCGCGAAAGCGGCTTGTTTTCGCCTATATTAGCTGGTGACAGGTGCTGGAATCCATTGATGCTCTTCTAGCCATTGGATGACTTTGGCGGCTGATTCTTCAACCGTTTCTTTATGCGTTTCCACATGAATATCGGGTTGTTGGGGGTCTTCATATGGCAAATCGAGACCATTCAAGTTTTTCACTTCACCCGCACGAAATTTGGCATAAATCCCCTTAACATCGCGCTCTTCGCAGACTTCAACTGGGGCATCAACGAAAACTTCAATGTAATTGGTGACTTCATCCCGAACCATGTTGCGCGTGCCTTCATAGGGTGACATAAACGTTGCCAGCACTGCCACATTATTGCGGCTGAGAAGTTTTGCGACAAATGTAACCCGCTCAATATTGGTATCACGGTCTTTTTTGGTGAATCCGAGGTCTTTAGTGAGACTTTCGCGGACAACATCACCATCAAGTCGCTCGATACGGATGCCGCGCTCTTGCAAAATAGGTAACATCGCCTTGGCAATGGTGGTTTTCCCTGCACCAGATAGCCCTGTGAACCACAGGACAAAACCGGGATGATCGACAATCATGTACAAACTCCTGATAAATTAGATATACGACCTTGTAATAAACGATGCCCTTTTACGCAAACTGTGAAATGACTGTCTAAACTAAAAGTACCTATTTTATTTTTTGAACCGCCAAGTCGCCAAAATAATGAGTGAATAAGATGCTATTCTGCCATAAGCTGAAATGCTGACCTGCTGAAAGCTATTCTTGCGCTTACTGGTAATTCAAAGTACAGATTGAATCGCCTTTACCATTCCACATAGTCCATATAGAACGTATTTTAGAAAAGCCGTTATGTTATAGACTCAATATTCAACTTGTTCAAGGGCAAATCGCTTATATTTCGATGATATGACCTTGCATCGTCTTCGGAATTGGGATTTGCATAAGGTTTAAGATAGTGGGTGCAATATCCATCAATTGCGAACTCGTCACACAACCACGCCCTTTTTTGTGTGGATGGCGCAGTATGAACATGCCATTTGGGGCATGATTGGCATCATCGGGACCGATATCATTTTCGAGTGTAAAATGCTGTCCCAAGCCAATACCTCCAACTGCGCGCCAATGTAAATCGCCGAAATAAACCATTAAATCCGGTGCGATATGATTCACCTCTTGATAAATAGCCTGTGGAGTAAAAACCTGCGTATTGAGTGGCTGACCCTTATCATCAGGGATAGCTTTTATTTGCGCGGCTAAGTCATCACGAACTTTTTCATAATCAGATTGTGCAATAACCCCTTGTGGTTCACGTTCCGCTACATTCAAGAAAATGCGCCCGTAATAGCCTCCCGTTGACCATGCTTTCGTGCGTGACCAATCGACGATATCATGTGAGAATGTTGTTGCGCTGTCAGGTTCATTTTTGAGAACCAACCAGCCATTCCGCCACAACCATTCGTTAATGGCAATTGCGCCATCCATACGCTTAACCCCATGGTCACTGGCAATGATAACGGTCACATCCTCATCGACTTGCTTAAGGATACGACCAATCCAAGTATCAACCAGCTTATAGTAATCCCGAATCGCATTTGTAAAGGGGCTACGTGCTTCGTGGAGGCGATGTTGTGGGTCATGATAGCGCCAGAAGGCATGATGAATACGGTCAACGCCGATATTGACGTGCATCGCAAAATGCCAGTCCTTGTGTGTGAGGGCATATTCTAAGACACGATATTGAATTTCTGTTAGGTCAATGAGTCTTTGTAGCAATTCCGCTCGTTCTACATTGCGAAAATTGCGTACATCAAAATCATAATGGGGTGCAATCTTGAGGATTTCTTGTTTGAAGATGGCAGGGTAAGCAAATTGTGCGCCTGTATGGGGTGTCAGAAAGCTACTGGCGAGATGCCCATTTATCGGTTTTACAGGGTAAGTCTGTGGGACATTCATCACGAGTGATTGCTTGCCATCTTCACCAATGATATCCCAGACACGCGCTTCTTTGATGGCACTGCTATTCGCTACCGTGAGCGCATCGTAAGAATAATCTGCCCGATTGCGAAAGCCATAAATACCCAATACACCGGGGTCACGGCTGCTGGTCATGCTTGCCCATGCCGGAACAGTGATGCAAGGAATCGAAGACTCTAATTCGCCCCATGTCCCGTCTTGCATCAACGAATGCAACGTCGGTAAATCATCTCTGAACTGCTGAAAAATGAGGTGTGGACTAGCGCAATCTAGCCCCAACAATAAAACGCGCTGTGCTTTGTTATGCCGTCCAAACAATTGCAACATTGCGATTCTAGCTCTCGCTTTTCATCTGCTGATAACCGCGCAGTAAAACTTCACTCACTTCGGGACGAGTAAATTCTTCTGGCAAAGGTTCGCCACGAGTTAAAATTTCGCGTATTTGTGTCCCACTGAGGAACATCCAATCATCTTTACCATAGATAGATGTTTTTGCGGTCACGATAGTTTGCTGTTTTTTGCTGTAAAAGGCATGTTCAAACTTTAAGGGTGTAATATCAATGAGGCGCTTATCGAATTCATCGAATAGCTCTTGTGCATCGTATGTGCCATAGTATTTGCCGACTCCGGCATGGTCACGCCCGACGATAAAGTGCGAGCAACCGTAATTTTTGCGGCACAGGGCATGGAAGATAGCTTCACGGGGTCCAGCATAACGCATCGCTGCTGGGAACGTATTCAGCAAAACACGGTCTTTAGGATAGTAATGCTCCAGTACAACGCGATAACTTTCCATACGAATATCTGCTGGGACATCATCAGATTTGGTTTCGCCCACCAGTGGATGCAACATCAAGCCATCCACAATTTCCATGGCTACTTTTTGCAAATACTCATGAGCGCGATGAATCGGGTTGCGAGTCTGGAAAGCGACAATTTCTTTCCAGCCTTTTTCGATGAATTTAGCGCGAGTCTGTGCGGGTGTGAGGAATTCATTTGGATATTCTGGCTCAGGCATCTCAAGAACCCAAACATCGCCTGCGAGGTAAACATCACCCTGCATATAGAGGCGTGCGACACCGGGGTGCGCTTCTTCTGTCGTGCGATAGACATTTTGTGCTTCTACTTCTTTATTGTAAGTGAACTTTTCGCTGAGTTCGAGGATGGCGACAACCTTGCCCGATTTATCCGCAAGTGCCACATCTTGCCCGACTTTTAGTGTATCCGCAATATCTGTCGCGGTGGGTAAGGTAATCGGGATTGACCACGGCAGACCGCTTATCAGGTGCATGTCATGAACAACGCGCTTGTAATCTTCACTGCCCATAAAACCTGTTAACGGACTGACGACTCCGATGGCAATTAAATTAAGGTCAGAGAGGGCGACATCTGAAAGTGTGACAAGGGGTGCATTTTGGGCGCGAGTCAGCATGGCATCACGTTGGTCATCTGCCACGACACGGTTAATCAAGCTGCCACCATGCGGCGCAATGAGGTCTTTTGGCATTGGCTATGTATCCTTATTTGGCTAATTTCTATACAAAACGACGGTATTGTAATATGCAGAATCTGGGAAAAACTTAGAAAAAAAGCTGAACCGCCAAAACGCCAAAGCGCCAAGATTTCTATTCAAAACCTTTCTTTGCGCCTTTCACCCTTTGCATCTTTGCGTTACGCATTTTCTAAGCACTTATCGGACTCTACAAATAACGCATATGAAAAACTATTCATCTGTGTTTTCGTTTTCTACGGTGGGTGCTGTTTCAGATGCGAGGAAGAGACGGACTTCTTCTAAATTATCAGCAATAGACCCTAAGACACCATTGATGAAACGCAGCGTATTTTCTGCCCCATACAACTTTGCCAATTCCATTGCCTCATCTATTGCCACTCCGATAGGTATCTGTGTCGTAACTGCCATCTCATAGAGGGCGATGCGGAGAATATTGCGGTCAATCACAGCAACTTGGCTGATAGGCCACTCTGGGGCGTATTTTTGCAAAACGGTATCTAAGTCATTTTGCTTACTATCCACACCTTTGGCGAGGCGTGTGACATAGCCTTTGACTCGACTGTTTTCGACACTATGGGTCAAAAGATTATTGAGAACTCTGCCAATCGCATGTCCTACACTATCAACTTCATAGAGGGCTTGTAATGTAACCCGTCGCGCATGGCTACGGTCTGTAGATGGCGGATTATGTTCAATTACTTCACGATTTACGACCTCATCACCTTCCGGGTCAAAATCGATAAAATCTGACATATAGTTTGCTCTACTGCTCTCTGTAATTTTAGGTTAACTAAGTGCCGTAGTGTATATCAAACAATGACGAAGCGCCACATTCAATTACAGTCGCTACCATAGTCACTTTGACATGTGTGTCAGTCATTTTCTATCGGATTGAGCGTTTCTACGTATTCGAGAACTGCCTTTGAATTAGAAAGCGTTTCTAATTCTGGCAATGGGGGGGGTGGGGGTAGCAATTCTTCTTGGAATGTAATCGTAATCGAATGCGGCTGTTCGTGTTCAGCCAATCGGTATGCCTCGTAATCTGATAACCATTCATTCAGTCGCGCACACAGTTGGGCGCTAAACAGAAAAATAGAGGCGATTACCCATGCCCAAAATAGTAGCACAATACCCGTTGCAATACTGCCATAAATAATCTGGTAGTTTGCGAGATTGGTCAAATACCACTCAAAGGCTTGCTTGGCAACTTCCCATCCAACTGCGCCAAAAACTGCCGCCGGCCATACAGCATCCCAATGAACATCCACAGTCGGTACATACTGGAACAAGAGGGCAAATATCACAATATCCAAGCCAATCGGCAAAAAGAAAGTACCAATCGTCACCCAGATACTCGGGTTACCCGGTGTTAAGGCACTAATCAAGCGTAGAACACCAGAAGTCACAAAGGATGCCCCGACTAAGACAATCAAGGTTAAACCCATGATAATAGTTAAGACACGTTGCCGCCAAACCCCGCGCCCCTCAGTCGCACCAAAAATACTATCGAGCGAATGCGAGATGTTGTTAAATAAACCCAATGCTGCCCATAACAATGCCACTGTTGCCACTAAGCCAAACGAATTGCCTTGTTGGAGTGTATCTGTCAGCACAGTTTGGATAAGGTCTACGGTATTTTGTGGTAAGAACAATTGCAAGCCTTGGATGATTTGTTCTTCAGCAACTGCCGGTCCAACGAGTCTTCCAATATTGACGGCTAATAACAGAGTCAATGGAAAAATTGAAAATATGGCATAGTAAGCAAGTCCAGCAGCTTGTCTTCCACCCGTATTTGTCCGAGTGAAGTTTGTAATTGCCTTCCAGATATAACTACCCAGTGATTGTGTAGGCTGTGAACGTTGCGTCCACCAACGCTGTAAATGCACGAGAAGTTGCTTAAGTTGCTTCAAAGTGATTGTATCCTCGCTTTTGTACTCATCCGCTACAACTGTATCATGAGATTAGGTATTGTGGAAATTGCTCACAAAAACCTAACAAGTAGAGACGCAATGAATCGAGTATACTATAATTGAAATTTTGAGTGAAGGAGAAGTCGTTTATGGATCAAGTTAGTATAATCTTAGCCAATGCGGGGACGAATCTGAGACCGGATAGTGTCGCAGATATTCTCGTTTACGCGACGTTCATTGGCAGTATTTTGGTACTCGCCTTGTTACCGGATGGCAATGACCGCGCCCAATATCTGCTGTTTGCTACAATGTTGTTTTGTGTCGTTGATTTACTTATTACACAATCTATTTTGATAAATGAGGGTGAATCAACAAATGCCTTATTCGCATTTATTGTTCATGTTGGCATATTCGTCTTTCCGGCGATTACAGTAGGGTCAATCCGTAAAGGGAAGAAGAAGCCCGGTCCTGCAATTATGATGTGTCTTGTGACATCTCTTGCTGGGGGTTTGTACTTGTTGATGACCTTTGGCTTACTCGTCAGCGAAGCGGCAGTTCGCCCTCTATTTCTGACATCGTTTTAACCTTCACCGACAAACCATAGAACGCTTCCATCCGTATAAAAGTGAAGCGTTCCACTTTCATCCGTGCGATACAGAGGGGTGTCTTCCAGCATTGCCAATATGTCCCTATCGGGGTCGCCGCGTCGATTGGCTATATCACTTTGCAAAACGATTGCTTGTGGTTGTGCGGCTGCTAAAAATACCTCATCCAGACTGCGTTGTGTCCCATGTTGTGGTAAAGCCATCACAGTTGCGAGAGACCATTGACCATTTTCCAATAATAACGATTGCCCACGGCGACTTAAATCTGATGGTATCAAAAATGAGATATCGCCATAAGTGATACGTAGGACGATAACACTATCACCTAGATTGTCATTATATGACGGGGTTTGTGTTGGATATAAAACCTCAATCAGTGTGCCATCATCAATTTCAATACGATATCCAGCACGGACTGTCACGACATCATACGGTGCAATGGCATTTTCTAATTCAACATAACTGTCGCTGAGTCGCACTTGTCCATTTGTGAGGACAACTCCGGCATCATAGCGTTCAAGCACTGCTGATAACGCCCCTGTATCAAATTCGTCATGACGGGTAATGACCACGATTTCAATAGTGCGGTCATAAAAAGGCATTCTATCACCAATGGAAGTCAGTAATCGTGACGGGAAACGCCCACCATCAATCAATATTTGACTACCGCCGGGTGTTTCGATAAAAACAGCGTGACTATGCCCAACATCAAGCCACCAAACATGCAAATTGCCATCCGGACGGCTATAGAAAACACTGACTATGAGGATGAAGAGACAAGCCGCCGATACGATAATTGCTGTAAAAACACTGCGACTACGAATTAAGTTATCAAGCCGCCGCACCCACGAAAATTGTTCGGCACGCATAATGGCTGCTCCTATGATTATTGCAAAAAAAGCCCACACCAATCGTCTATCAAAAGATACAACAACATCCGCAAATGTTAGATTACCAAATTGCCGCACAACACGAATCGACCATGATAATAAAACGTAGTCCATCCAAAATAACATTTGTCCAATGGGTGAGAAAACGAAACTTACTATAAGGGCTAGACCACCGATAATCAGAACATAGGATTGAATCGGCACAACCAATATATTGACCAGCAAACTGACAATCGACAAGCGTTGAAAATAGAGCATCGTCAATGGAAGTGTCATTGTGAGTGCAGCAATCGAAACCACTAAGGGTTCACTGAGGAATGCGCTGGCTAGACGCGCAAATCCTGATGGAAAGAGGTTGTTAAGTAGTGTATCAAAGTATTGACTGAATGGGGTTGCGAATAGGGCTAATCCTAATACAGCGAAAAAACTCAACTGAAAGCTGATATCCCACAATACGCTGGGCTGTGCTACAGACATCACCATAACCACAGCCGCTAAGGATGCCGGAACGTAGGTTTTTCGCTTCAATAACGGTGCAATCAACAGCAAACTACTCATGAAAGCAGCACGGATAACCGCCGCATTCGCCCCAACCAATAATGTATATAACGCCAACAGCACAATACCGAGTAAAGTCGCTATCCATTTCCGAGAGCTAAAAATTCGCCCTAAAGTTCCGTCCAAGATTCCGGCGATGATTGCCATATTGAAGCCGCTAATAGCAATGATGTGTGCTGCCCCAACTCGCGTAAAATCTTCGTTCAGTTTGGGGTCGAGTCCCCGTTCGTTACCAAGCAAAATACCTGCCAGCAAAGCTGCTTCAGGGTCGGGGAGATTTTCGCCGATTTTTGCTTGTAAACGTGCCTTGATGCTCAAGAGTTGACGAATAATGGCATTGCCGCCATCTGTTGCTAAGACTTCGACAATGGTATTATCCATAATCGTGAAGACACTTTCACGAGCGAGAAAATCTGCATAAGAGAAGGTATCATAGGTTGCTGGCGTATTGAGTCGTCCTGTAATGCGAACCCTATCGCCATAGCGCACATCTGCAATCCGTGGCACATTGACCAATAAGAGACCATCAGTGGGATGTGTCTCGATACCGAGATTGATACTTTCTGCCCGAACCCGAAGCTGAATACGGTCATCCCGAATATCTGGCTCATGCACAATGTCGCCGATGATAGTTGCTGCGCCTACTGTGTTATATTGCGCTAGGTCGCTTGTTTGTTGCACAAATTGATAGCGATAACCGCCTGCGAATAAGGCGACTAGCGCCAGCAGATACCAGCCTCTTCGTGCGCCCCAACCCATACCCGTCACGAGTACCATCACACCCAAGCCACTCAACCAGAAAAGGGGGATGAAGGCACTATAAGTTGCTGCAAGTATGATTCCGGATACCCAGCCCAGTGCGATATAAACCAGTCGCATATCAATCCAGTGGATAAAATGACTAATAGCCTGATATTACCCATTGATGAGGGGATTCCGCAAATTTTGTACGCTTTTTGCAGAAGACGAGATGCGCCTAGCGCCAAGTAAATTATAAAGCACTGGTTTTGATGTGCGGTTCGGACGCGGCAAGCATCCATATAATCCAAGCGAAGAGCAGCGCGAGTACCAAGCCTACTCCGGCGACTGAAACATAGCCACCAACACTGAAAATGAGACCAGAACTGAAACTCCCTAGTGCGGCAGCTCCTGCTACGAGCATATCATTTGTCCCCTGCATTTTGGCACGTTCTTCACCCTCTAGCGCATCGGCAAGCAGTGATGACCCTGCAATATAGCCGAAATTCCAACCTAAGCCGAGCAAGAATAAGCCAAGCGCCAAGACAGGCATTGTTGTTGATAATGGTGAAATAATAGCCGAAAGAACCAGTGTTACTGCGCCAGCAATCATCATCGGGACTCGTCCGTAGCGGTCTATGATGCGACCTGTCAGGGGCGAGAGTCCAAACATGCCTAACGTGTGTGCCATAATGACTTGCGATACTGCGCCCGTGCCATAATTATAATTGTGCATATGAAGTGGCGTAATGACCATCAGCGCGACCATGACCATCTGACTGATAAGCATTGAGAGAACAGCAAGTTGGACACGCGGTAATTTGAGCAATTCTCTGATTGACCGTGAGGGGCGCTCAATTTCATCGACTTTCTTCTTTTTCTCATCACCTGCTATTTCGCGGGCAATGTCCATTGGCTCAGGACGTAGTAAGGAGAATATGAGCAAGGTTGCAATCATATAAAGTACAATGCCAATCAGGTATGCTCCTGTATTGGAGTCAAATCCTAATCGGGCTGCCAGTGCTGTGCCGGGACTGACGAGCAAGGGACCAAATATTGCCCCACCGACTCCTGCGAAAACGACGCGCCCAATCATCCGCGCTCGGTCTTTTTGTGGGAACATATCACCGGCTGCGAAACGGCTTTGGTCAGAACCTGCCCGTCCCATACCGAGCATTGCCGAACTGACTAACAGTAACCAAAAAGAACCTTGAATCACTGCCAGTAGCCCCAGTAAAACGCCAATCCACGACATGCTGTAACTAAGGGTGAGACCAATCCGCCGCCCGAAGCGCCCCATCAAGATACCAATCGGCAGCGCCATCAGTGCTTGTGCAAGCGTCATCGTTGTTGAGGGTAATCCGGCAGCACTCTCCTTTCCACTGAGTTCAACCGCAATAATCGACAGTAAGGTGAAAATTGCAATCCGTGATGCCGAATTCAAACTTTCCGCCACGAAAATAGTATTCGTTAGGCGAATACGGGTACTTTTATTGTACATTTTATAGAGAACCTATCCTGTTATCAAAGAATAGACTAACACTAGCCTGATTTGCGCGTCATAGCAATAACCATTGTATATCGACTACGACTATCAGCGATTAGGCGATGGCTTCTGTGCTATGATGAGCTTGTATTGATAGATGAGATTTTTGCCTAATGGATTTTGAGAAACTCAATCAACAACACCGTAAAGCAATGGAATTAGCGAGTCAGGCACTTCTCGCACGGCAACGAGGCGATGAAGGTAAAGCTGTCCCACTTTTTCGTGAGGCTTATGAACTCGAACGGGGAGTCGCTAACGAAATCGCGCCGACAGATTTAGAGCCGAGTCGCTCTGTGATTCATCGTAGCGCCGCGACACTTGCCGTCGATTGTGGTGAATACCGTGAAGCTGAAAAACTCCTATTAACAGCCTTGCTAGGTAATCCACCTGCTTCTATCGCTGCCAAATTGCGCGAACTCTTGATGCAGGTTGTCCCACATTTGCAGCGTGCAGTAGGAGATTAGGTTAGAGATGTATCTAACGAAGTTTGGTCTGTTTTGTCAAGCAGAATAGCCTATTATTCATGAATTATGTTTATTGTAGAAATTCAAGAATTTCCCTTTACCAACTTGACTTCGGTGTATTTGTGATTGGTAGAATTCTTTGACTTCAGAATTCTTGACAATGAAAATTTCGAGGTTGCACATGCCCAATTCAAAGTGTTCATCTTCTTGCTGATTATAATAAATGATTGAATAACTCCTATTGCTTTTCTTTGTAACCAAATCATTTAAGTGTGCTACAAAAATATCTACGTCAAGCTGTGATAGGCTATCTTCAACACTTTTTTGTATGATTGGGTATTGGTCTTCAAAGCCGATTGTATCCGCCATTTTTTCAGCATAAACTCTACTATATAGTCCTTTATTCTGCGTTCTTTTCTTTATGAAGGCTTATTCTAAACAAGTTTCTTAGAAATTTCATTGTCGTTGCCTTAAAATATACCGACTTACTTGCAAGTTGGTTGGTGTTTAGCCAAAATAGTGTCAGACTGGTAGATGTAGCTTAGTCCGTTTTGATATGCACGTCAAAAACAGACTGAGACCGATAGAAACATACATCAAATTCCATGAAAAAGTTCGTTTATCCGAATATGACGGGTGCATTTTCGGCTTGTGTCCATGCGAATACCAGCTTTACTTGTTTGTCGATAGTAATCTGTGGATGAGAAGCCATCACAACCAATGCTCTAGATTCAAAATTACCTAAACTTCCTACAAGTGATACTAAAGTTGTTTGTTCTTCCCATACTGCGCCGAGCGATAAGCCAAATCTGTACGGAAGAACATTCACAGCAGAACCACTATCCACCAATCCTGTAACCTCAAATGACTGGTTACCAAGTGTTAACTTAAGTGGTAAGCGCGGCATGAGGTTGGTTTGCTGATTGTCTACAGCAACATATGGAAAACGCATTAATCGCTATCTCCGCTAGAATCAAGAAAATTCATTAAGGTTTTTGCTGCGGCTTCATTTCCGTAGGGTGTTTCGATAATGTATTCAGCATCGGGTATCAGGGGATAAACATCGGCGTTTGTGGCACTACGCCCTAACCAGTCAATGAGAATCATTTCAAACGAACGTCCAGTACGTTCAGATGCTTCTCGTGTGTGTTGTGCGATTGCTTCTGGTAATTCGAGAATAACTTTTTCGGACATATTTGCTTCCTCTCAAACACAGTTTTATGCCCATCATAGCATATTTTCTGTATGTCATTATGAAGAAAAAGAGCGCATCTATGGTAAGACACGCTCTCAATTGGGTTTAGCACGCTAAAACCCCTACGATTCTGACCAGCTAAATCGCTAAATCCTAGCTATTCATCAGATTCCGCAGGACGTATTGCAAAATCCCGCCATGTTTGTAGTAATCCACTTCAACAGGGGTATCAAGGCGGATAATGGCATTGAATGTCGTTTGTTTACCATCGGCATCGGTTGCTGTGACAGTGATTTCTTGCATCGGCTGAATATCATCACTAATCGGAATATCGAAACTTTCATGCCCCGTCAATCCGAGTGATTCCCATGTTTCGCCTTCTTTGAAAACAAGTGGTAGCACGCCCATCATCACAAGATTGCTGCGATGGATGCGCTCAAAACTCTCGACAATTACAGCACGAATCCCTTGTAGCAATGTGCCTTTTGCCGCCCAATCACGGCTTGACCCCATGCCGTAATCTTTGCCGCCCAGCACAATCAATTCTGTATTGTCAGCTTTATACTTGAGCGATGCTTCATAGAAAGTCGTTTTGTCGCCCGACGGCAGATGATAGGTGACATTGCCTTCGCTATCAGGAACGAGTTGATTGCGGAGACGAACATTCGCAAATGTGCCGCGTGTCATCACTTGGTCATTGCCGCGCCGTGAGCCATAACTATTGAAGTATTTCGGTTCAACATCGTGTTCTTTTAGATATTGCGCTGCCGGACTATTAATCGCAATTCCCCCAGCAGGAGAAATATGGTCGGTAGTCACACTATCGCCAAAGAGACCTATCACTCGCGCACTCTGGATCGGCTTAACCGCAGCCGGTGTGGGCGGCATATCAATGAAGAAGGGCGGTTCTTGAATATAGGTACTATCGGCATTCCAGTCATAGACATCACCATCAGGGCTCGGAATCGCGTTCCATTGTTCGTTGCCCGTATAGGTATTGCCATATTGTTGCGTGTACATCTCAGCCGTGACAGTGCTTTGTACCACATCCAAGATTTCATCACGGCTTGGCCAAATGTCTTTCAAGAAAACATCCTTGCCGTCTTTATCTTGACCGATAGGCTCAGTATTGAGGTCAATATCGACAGTCCCAGCCAGCGCATAAGCAACCACTAGCGGCGGTGATGCGAGATAGTTCGCTCGCACATCGGGACCAATGCGTCCAGCAAAGTTGCGATTGCCACTGAGAACAGAGGTTGCTACCAATTGCCCTTCATCAACCGCCGCTTTTACAGCATCGGGTAAGGGTCCACTGTTGCCGATACATGTTGTGCAACCATAACCAACCGTATGGAATCCCAGTGTTTCTAGGGATTCGCTCAAGTTGGCTTTATTGAGATATTCTGTCACCACTTTTGAACCGGGCGCAAGGCTCGTTTTCACATAAGGCTTACTACTCAGACCTTTTTCGACAGCTTTTTTAGCCAGCAGACCTGCCGCAATCATCACAGAGGGATTACTGGTATTAGTACAAGAAGTAATCGCCGCAATCACAACATTGCCATGTGTCATCTGGAGCGTATCGCCATTGTTCTTGAATGTACCCGTTTTACTGAGTTCGTCCTCACTCAGTTCAAAGCCTTGTGGACCCTGCTCTGCGGTTAATGCTTTGTTGAAAGCCGATTTCATATCTTTCAATAGAATACGGTCTTGTGGACGAAGTGGACCCGCCATACTCGGCTCTACTGTGCTGAGGTCGAGCTCTAGTGTATCGTTGAAAATCGGGTCAGGGGTATCATCTGTGCGGAAGAGTCCCTGCTCTTTGGCATAGCGTTCCACCAATTGCACATCATCGGCGCTGCGTCCAGTCCGTTGCAGATAACTGAGAACTTCATCATCAATCGGGAAGAAACCCATCGTTGCGCCGTATTCAGGAGCCATATTCGCAATTGTGGCACGGTCAGGCAGTGTCATACTACTGAGACCACTCCCATAGAATTCGACAAATTTGCCGACAACACCTTTCGCACGCAACATTTCCACAATCAATAGCACAAGGTCTGTTGCTGTTGCGCCCTGCGGCAATTGTCTCGTCACTTTGAATCCGATAACTTCCGGCATCAGCATGTAAATGGGTTGTCCAAGCATAGCAGCTTCGGCTTCAATACCGCCCACACCCCAACCTAATACACCGAGACCATTAATCATCGTTGTATGACTATCTGTGCCAACGAGACTATCGGGCAGAGCAACTTTACCATCGCCATGTGGGTCATCATATAGCTGTACGACTTTCGCCAGATATTCGAGATTCACTTGATGCACAATACCCGTCGCAGGCGGAACAACCTTGAAGTTATCGAAGGCTTTTTGTCCCCAATGCAAAAATTCATAGCGTTCACGGTTGCGGACAAATTCCATTTCGGCATTTTTCATGAGAGCATCGGCACGCCCAAAAACATCGACTTGTACGGAATGGTCAATCACGAGGTCAACTGGAACAAGTGGATTGATTTTCTTGGGGTCGCCGCCGAGACGCTGCATGGCACTGCGTAAGGCAGCTAAATCAACTACGGCAGGGACACCCGTGAAGTCTTGTAAAATCACACGCGAGGGGCCATAAGGTATTTCCACAGAATTGAAATCATCAGGATTCCAATTAGCAAGATTGACGATATCTTCTTCTGTATACTGACTGCCATCATAATTTCGTAGGGCATTTTCCAGCAAAATCTTGATGCTGAAAGGCAATTTTCCGACATGCCCGATACCATCTTCTATTAACTTGCCCAAGCGGTAGATGACAGCTTCGCCACTGCCTGTATTGAAGCTAGTGCGTGCGCCAAATTTATCAGTCATAGAATTTTCCTTCTATTGATTTGGTTAGCGATAATGAATAATTATGCGGATATTTTCGCTGCTATTGTAGCGAATTCTGATTCAAATTACAGTTGTGATTCAAACAGTCACTTGTTTTCGGGCAGCGATGATGACATGGTGATTCACAAAAGTCGCATCGGCTGTTGACCATGCTTCGGGTTGCATCCATGCTTTGACTGCATCAGAAGCCTCAGCCAACAGGATAGTGAGTTCCGCAATAGTTTCGTTTGTATACTCCATTTGTAGAGTATAGCGTTTGGGGTCATAATAGAAGCTAATGCTGATTTGGTTATCTATAAAAGATGTTTATAGTCCATATATGGTCAACAATTGATTAAACTTGGTGTGAAGGTATTTCATGGAAATTGGGCAATTGGAGGCGTTTGACCGTGTGGCACGCGATGGCAATTTCACACGGGCGGCAGAGTCACTCGGCTTGACGCAACCTGCGGTCAGCATGCGCATTTCACTATTAGAGACCGAACTCGGCGGTGATTTGTTTGAACGGCGCGGACGACAATTATTTTTGACTCCAATGGGTGAACGTTTTTTGCCCTATGCGCGGCGGATGCTCAATGTGCGCGATGATGGTTTACAGGCAGTCCATGATTTTCATGTCGGTGTCTCTGGTGAGGTACGAATCGCTGCTCCCACTCCCTTATTGCTCAGTTACCTTGTCGATACATTAGGCAAGTTTCGTAATGCACATCCGTCTGTCGATATTCGCATTTGGGAACGCAACAAAACCACCATCGTTGATATGCTAATGGATAATGCAATTACGATTGGATTGGTCAATGCGCCTGTTTTTGACCGCAATATGACACAATTGCTGCGCTTGCGTGACCCGATTGTGCCTGTTGTCGGCACACGCCATCCATTGGCAAAGCGCGAATCACTACATATGCTAGACCTCTACAAATATATGGTCTTTCGTGTGTCGATGTTCCCACAGATGACAGCCTTCATTGATGAAGTGGTAGAACAAGCCCGTCGTGGTAGTGGTGGTGCAGTCATCGCTGTACCGATGGTCATGGCACGTCGTTTGGTCATGATGGGCGAGGGCATGACCTTTTTGCCAGAAAGTTACATTCGTGCGCCTGTTGAATCGGGTGAATTTGTACGTCTGAATATTGTCGATATGCCGATTTTATACAGCGAACCTGTGATTATTGCCTACAAAAACCGTGACATTGACGAGGCACATCAGGCATTTGTCCGTGTGTTGCAGACGCTATGGCAACATCTGATAATCTAGTAAAGAGGTGTATTGAACCGCAAAGTCGCAAAGAACGCCAAGAGTAGGTCAAAAATCTCTGCTTCTCTGCGTCTCTGTGTTGAATCTTTTTCTTGCTTTTGTATGTAGGAAACTGAAAATAATTTTTGAGGAGATATAGATGGCAGATAAATCTAAGAAAGAAGATTTTCATAGTGCAGGCAAAAATAATGCGTGGCATATTTTGAGAAAGCTACAACAACACAGCCGCGCCAACATTCCGGCGATGATGGCACAACGTTCTATGAGTACTTTTACTTTGCAGCAAGAACCGTATCCTGATGAGGCGAGTAGCACCGTTTTTGTAACAGTCTACCCCCAAAATCCGTTTGTCGGTGAACCGGAAATACGGCGAATGCTGGCACGCGAAATCCAATCGGGACTCATCAATTCACGGGTACAGGTGCAAGATAGTCGTGGCATTGTAGTCGAACCGGATGCAGAGGGTCATTATCTCTATTGGCCCGGTACACCCCAATTTGACCAAATGAATGCCTTCTACTATACAACTTATACGCTGCGAATGTTTGAACGCTATGCTCATCGCACTCTGCCGTGGGCTTTCCCGACAGCCCGTATCACGATTGACCCTCATGCTGGCGATTCTGGCAATGCTTTTTATAATGAACAAGCACGATTATTAGGTTTTCATACTTTTAAGGATTCCGAGGGGGAAGAACACGCGACGGCTCAGAGTGCGGATATTGTCGCCCACGAAGCGGCTCATGCGGTACTTGATGGCATTCGTGATTTGTATAACGAGTCATTTGGCTTAGGTGGGCGTGCCTTTCATGAGAGTTTTGGTGATATTGCGGCTATGTTGGTGGCGCTACACGATGATTCGTTGATTCGGCGACTCCTATCATGGACAAATGGCGACCTTCGCATGACGAATTTCATTAGTGAAGTTGCCGAGAATCTGACGAAAGAACTAAAGGATAACGCACATTATCAAGAGCATACGATTTATTTACGTAACGCTTTTAACTTCTTGCGTGCCAAACCCTTTGATGAATTACCATATCAGCCCAATAACCCTGAAACTGAACTGGCACGCGAGGAACATAATTATTCGCGGCTCTTTACAGGCGCAGTCTATGATATTTTGGTAGGCATATACGAACATCACAAAAAGGAGCATAAACAGCCTAATTTTGTCGCATTGCTTCGGGCGCGAGATATACTGGGTTCGATGCTCATCATGGCGATTGAATTGGGTCCAGTGGGCGAATTGTATTTTGAAGATATGGCACGGGCATTTTTGACTGCCGACGGCATCTTATTTGAAGGCGCGTATCAGGCGATTTTACGCGAAGTTTTTGATAAACGCGCTATTCTTCTGGCTAACGATAGCGATGAACACCTCAAGACTTTAGCCGCATTACCCGATGTGCGTTTGCCCGAAATTATGACCAATGCACTGGCAGCCGCCATCTTCTTAGAAAACGAAGTCCTATCGGCTCTGAAAATCACCCCTCAACATGAACTCTTGCCTATGAGTACCTATCGCAATGCCGAAGGATATGCTTTTATGACATTCTTCGCTTCACAAACCGTTAAATTAGAGGGTGAGCAATTTGGGATTTTGCAGAATACACAAGTCGATGTTTTTGGTGGTTTGACGCTTCTCTTTGACCGCGATGACCGTTTACGCAGTGCCGTTTATCGCCCTGTCAATGATACGGATATCAAGCAGATTCATATAACGATTACAGATATGCTGCAACATAACAAAGTGGTGAATGATTTATTTCCGCCGGGGACAAAAATCAAACGTATCATCTCAATAAATAGGGGAAAG
>JAUZRW010000019.1 GCA_030950085.1 Anaerolineae bacterium | reverse complement strand
CTCAATCTGCCCACGCATCTCCAAGATGATGTCAATCAGTTGTTCTTTATTCAGTTGTCTCAATTGCTCGCGTATCTCATTCATGTTTCAGATTGTACCATCTTTTCTCAATTTCCGTTACAATACCCCTGAGCAGTTACTGTCAAATAACGAGTCAAAAACCACGAAGCAAATACGCTGTTGAATTTGAAGTCGGTGATGTCAGGAATAATGATGGCTCGATTAAGCAGAAAAGTTATATACAGCCAAATATTATTTTCACAGCAGACTCACGAATAGTAGTACACAAAGCAGGCGACTTGTCAAAAAGTAAAATGAAGAGCGTAACAAACATGCTAGTGAATATCTTTGAAGGAAAGATTTAGAATTTCTTTAGTTATTGCCTTTTGATTTTGCATGGGAGCGTGGCTTATGAGTGAAAACGGGAATACAGTACAAAAATCGCGCAGGGTATCGCGGATAATGCGGGCGATTGCCTTTGTGATTCTGGTGGGGATGTTGCTATTGGCGGTGATTGCCCAATTCACGACCCCTGAGACGCCAGATACACCCGAAGATAGTGTCGAGGCGACTGTTCAAGTGGGGATTGACGCACGACTGACCGAAGTGGTGATTCAAACAGGGACACCTAATCCAACGGTAATACGGGCGACGATTGATGCCAGCGCCGATGCGACATTGACGCAAGTTGCTCTCGGCGATGCGACCCCTCTTCCAATGGAGTCGGAGACCGAAGCTGACGAATCTAATCCAACGGCAATACGGGCGACGATTGATGCCAGCGTCGATGCGACATTGACGCAAGTTGCTCTCGGCGATGCGACCCCTGTTCCAATGGAGTCGGAGTCCGAAACTGACGAATCTAATCCTGATGGTCTGCTAGGTGTGGTATTCGCTATCTGGAATTTCATTGCTGCTGTGTTGGGTTCGTTCTGGGGGATTCTGGTCAGCGTGTGGAATTTCGCTGGTAAAGGCGGCATTTTCATACAGGTGATTTGCTGCGTGATTCCGGCGTTGGCGATTTTTATCGGCATTGTCAACGATTGAGAGCGCACATGCAGCTACACCCTACAATTACTATCTTCATCTTGTTTAACAAACTATCCTTGTTGAACCTATAGCCTCCATCGCAGATTGCAATTTTGTGTGAGGCGCGGTGAAACCCCGAAAGGGGCTTATCGTAGAGGTCTAAAGGGTATTTGTTTTCGCATATCCCCTACTGTATAGCGAAAATTGAGAACCGTATAATTTTGTGCAAGGTCAATACGGTGGTTGAAGTCCGGCGCTAATAGATAAGATTGATTGCTCGTCAACTGTTCGCCATTGAGCCATGTGCCATTTTTGCTGTAATCTGTCAGGCGAAACCTGCCATTCGACCAATAGAGCATGGCATGGTGCTTGGAAATCCGCTTTTCGGTAATTTGCAAATGTCCCTGTGATGACCGTCCGATTTTATAGGTTGTCGAATAAATCTTGTATTCAGCCGTGGCAACTGTCGGCGATTGTACAATACGAATCGTAGCTGTCACGCTCTTCGGCAAGGGATTTTCTAGGGGCAAAGGCAAACGTGTCAGAGGCTCTGTGCGGCTTGTATCATCATAATGGACTTCAAGCCCCGGCAAGGGGTCATCATTTTTACCAATGGCGAGCGACTCTTTTTGCGGTGTCGCTCGGACATGGAAGAAACCGCCCATCAATGCGACTGCCGACTCCGATGTGATGCCCTTTGTCATATCGAGCATCTGAATATCGCCAATACTCTTGAGATTTTCAGGGAAGCTACTGTATTCTTCGACTTTGATAGGAAAAATCGGCTTCTTTTGCCTCACCGCTTCGTTATATTCCCACTGACACCACTCGGAATTTAGCGAAGAGGGCGACAGCATATAAACGAAGGCATCGCAACGGTCAATCTCTGCTTGCAGAATATCCTTCCAATGTTGACCGGGCAGCAATTCACGGTCAATGAAGGGGTCATGTCCGCCGCGTTCGAGCAAACGAGCGAGTTCATTGGCAATGGCTTCATCTTGTCGTGAGTAGCTGATGAATATGAATAGTGGCTGCAAAATATTGTCCTGCACTATGCCCGATACATTATGAATATCTTCACTATAGCATAAAAACAGCGTCTATAAGCTAAAGTTTATCGCAATTGAGTCTCGTATTGTCCACTACCATTGGAATATCAAGCATTTTCGGTGCTGTCGCAACAAATTGTATCACTGTCTCTATTGCCCATAATTGTCTATGCTAATATTTGCAGAAAGCACGGTATGATAATTATAAACAATACATGAGGAGATAAGCAGATGCACCAGACGTATGCCATTGCCCCTGAGCGCGTGGCTGCCCTACAAGCACAGATGACTTATTCTAATAGTGAGGTGCAACGTGCCGAAGCCGCTTTCTTAGCGCGTTACCCCGTCTATAAAACAACCCAGCGCCTCGATGATTTACGCCGAACAGACTATCATCGGCTGGATGACTTGAGCCAAGTGTATCTCGATTATACGGGGGGCGGTCTCTATGCTGATTCACAAATCAAGCAACATATGACCATGCTCATGAGCGGTGTCTATGGCAATCCACATTCTGGCAACCCAACATCGCTGGCAACAACAAAATTAGATGAGCAAGCGCGGCGCTATGTTTTTGAATTTTTTAATGCTGACCCTGACGACTACGCTGTTATTTTTACCCCCAATGCCAGTGGCGCGTTACGGATTGTGGGCGAATCATATCCCTTTGAGGAAAACGGACAATATCTCTTAACCTTCGATAATCACAATTCTGTGAACGGCATCCGCGAGTTTGCCCGTAACAAGGGCGCAACTGTCACATATGTGCCGGTTATACCGCCAGATTTACGGATTGAAGAAAAAGTCTTGCAAGGTCACTTAGATAAGGCGCTGCCGAACGGCAATAATCTCTTTGCGTTTCCGGCTCAATCGAATTTCTCTGGTGTGCAGCATCATTTACATTGGATTGACTATGCTCATGACAAGGGTTGGGATGTGCTGCTTGATGCTGCCGCCTTTGCACCGACTAATCGGCTCGATATTAACAAGTGGCAGCCTGACTTTGTGGCGCTGTCGTTCTATAAAATTTTTGGCTATCCTACCGGAGTCGGGGCTTTGATTGCACAGCGCTCACGGCTGGGAAAATTACGGCGACCTTGGTTTGCAGGCGGCACGATTACTGTGGCATCGGTGCAGGGGAATCGACATTATCTTGAAGAAGGCGAAGCTGCTTTTGAAGACGGCACAATTGATTATCTCAATTTGCCCGCCGTCGAAATTGGACTCAAGCATATCCAACA
>JAUZRW010000189.1 GCA_030950085.1 Anaerolineae bacterium | reverse complement strand
CCCGAAAACTTGCGTTATGATGGTGAAGTCGCTGTACTGGTTGGACCCAATTGTGCCAGCGCCTGCGAGTTCTTTAGCTATGACATGACGATTGCTAATCGGTCTGCCATTGTCGGGCAGTATCCCACCGCAGGGCTAGGTGGCGGTGTGGAAGACTTCTTCATGCCAGATGACTTGCGTATTCGTATGACGATTGCTCGTGCAGTCGATGCAAACGGTAATATCCATATTGAAGGTCGTGGTATTGTGCCGACAGTTCAAGTTCCTGTGAATGAAGAAACATTGTTCTCAGATGGCGACCCTGTTCTGGAAGCGGCTGTCAACTATCTGAATAATAATCTCGGCAATTAGTCAGCAATTCCGTCAATTAGACACAATAGAGGCATAGGAGATTCCTTCGGTGCCTTTTTTTATTTGCTTTGCCCGTTACAATAGCAGCATAAGGATTGTAGAACAGATGGTTGATTTCAATGTTGACAAATACGCTGGTTGATGTTCCGGGTTTCAAGGTTGGACACGCAACAAATTTAGAGGCAGCGACAGGCTGTACCGTGGTGATTTGTCCATCTGGCACAGTCGGGGGTGTTGATGTGCGTGGGGGTGCGCCCGGTACCCGTGAGACTGATTTGTTGAACCCGTCTAATCGCGTAGAAGAAGTATCTGCCGTTGTACTATCGGGGGGCAGTGCATTCGGATTAGCCTCAGCGCAAGGTGTTGTACAATACTTAGAAGAACACGGCTTGGGATATAAATCAGGCAGTGGGTTTCTCATTCCAATAGTGCCAGCCGCCATCCTTTTTGACCTCATGATAGGCGACTCAACGATTCGACCTGATGCAACTATGGGTTATGAAGCCTGTGAAAATGCCTCATCCGATGCAGTTGCACAGGGAACAATTGGTGCTGGAACAGGAGCTATATTGGGTGCAATGCGCGGTAAAGAATTTGCCACAAAAGGGGGTATTGGCTCGGCAAGTATAGACTTAGGTGATGGTCTCTATGTTGCGGCGCTTGTTGCGGTCAATGCTGTTGGCGATGTACTGGATGAACAGGGCAATATCATTGCCGGGTTGCGTGGCGACGATGGGCAATTTGTTGGGATGTTGAATGCCCTACGACAATTTGCACATGGTTTTCCACCGCGCAATATGGAAAGCGAAAATACAGTTATCGGGATTGTGGCGACCAATGCTAAATTAACAAAATCGCAGGTCAACAAAGTGGCACAAATGGCACATGATGGCATCGCACGCGCTGTTAACCCTGCCCATACGATGTTTGATGGCGATACAATTTTTGCTCTAGCATCGGGTGAAATAGAAGCCGATACGACAGCCATCGGAGCATTCGCCGCCGAAGCAATGGCACAAGCGATTCGCAATGGGATTCGCCATGCCACGTCTTTAGATGGCGTTCGGGCATGGAATGAGTATTAACAAAAAACAGCTTGCATTTAACGCCTACTTATTATTTCTCTGCTAGATTTAATCGAAATTTAGGAAATATGAGATGAAATCATGGCAAAAGAAAATATACTCATCATTGAAGATGAACTGACACTCATTGATAACATCAGCGAAAAATTGCGTGCTGAAGGCTATACTGTTTCTACCGCAATGGATGGCGAAACGGGTTGGGACAAAATACGCTCAGACAAACCCCAACTCCTGATATTAGATATCATGCTGCCGGGACTTGATGGACTCAGTTTGTGCCGCATGGTACGCAATCTTAGCGACCCTATCTTGAGCCGTATTCCGATTATCATGCTGACAGCGCGTGGGACAGAAGTGGATAAAATCGTCGGCTTAGAAAGTGGCGCAGACGATTACATCACCAAACCATTTGGTTTAGGAGAGTTTTTGGCACGGGTACGGGCGTTACTGCGCCGTGTCGAAGAAAAAGAGAACGTTATTCAGCAAAATGAAATGATAAGTAACGATTTGCGCCTCAATATGACCGGAAGACGAGTCTTCAAAGGTGACGAAGAGAAAAAACTGAGCAATAAAGAATTTGATTTGTTAGCCGAACTGATGCGAAACAAGGATGCTGTTCTATCACGAGATTTGATTCTCACCAAAGTTTGGGGTTACGATTATTTTGTCGATAAACGCACTGTCGATGTCCATATTCGCTGGCTACGAGAAAAAATAGAAGATGACCCGTCTAACCCACGCCGGATTGTGACTGTTCGTGGGGTCGGGTATAGGTTCGAAGGTTAACATCAGCCTATGATACCACTCTACGCACTACTGATTCCTGTGTTGGGGATAACAGCTTATTATGGTTATCAACAACGCCAAATTGCACAACAACGCCAAAATACGAGCTTGAATCAGGAATCACAAATCAAAACCTTGCAATCCAAAATAGTGCTGCGTGATGCCGAAATCACACAATTGAAGCAAGAGACAAAACACAGTCAGAGTCTTTTTGCTACGTTTTCTAACGTTGTTTATGACATGGTATTTGTCGTTGATGTCGATTGTATCATCATAGCGTATAGCGAATCGGTCAGGAGTTTGGTCGATGTTCAAAATTTAATCGGTCAGAAATTGTGTGATGTCATCGTTGACCCAGATTTGGAAGCTGTCGTGATGCACGCTATCAATGAAGATGAAGGTTTTGAAGAACAATTCACCCTCGATAACCGTTATTTCCGTGTACAGGCGCAACGATACCCTGTCGCAGATAATCAATTTTTCATCGGTGTTGCTCTGCAAGATATTACCCAACTTGTGCGCTTGAATCGGGCGCGGCGTGATATGGTCGCTAATATTTCGCACGAATTAGGCACGCCGGTTGCCAATATTCGCATTATCATTGATAGCCTCTTCTATGACCAAACGCGCCCTAAACGCAATGCCAGTATTGACTCTCTGCGTGCGATTGCCCGTGAAACAGAGGCACTACAATGGACAGTTCAAGAGTTGCTTGATTTGTCGATGATTGAATCGGGTCAAGCGATTGTCAAACTCGTTGATGAACCCTTATTGGAGATTGTCAATGCAGCAATTGAACGAGTAGATGAAAAACTTGACCGCAAAAACTTGAATATTGTACGCCATGTCCCTGCGAAGATTCGTGTCTCTTGTGACCGTGACCATATTCGCCGTGTGATTGTGAATCTGATTAGTAATGCCATTAAGTGGTCGCCGCAAAATGAGGCGATTACCATTAGCGCCACTATTGATGGCGAGTATGTCATTGTGAGTATCTTTGATAATGGGGTGGGTGTGCCTGATGACCAGTGTGAACGGATTTTTGAACGTTTCTATCAGGTTGATACGGCTCGTACAGGGCAGGGCAGTGGGCTTGGCTTGGCAATTTCTAAGCATATTGCAGAAGCACATGGTGGGAAAATATGGGCAGAAGGTAATTCACAGGGCGCTGGCGGACGCTTCCTCTTCACATTATTGAATAGAACGCCTGAAAATGCAGAAAATGGTGCCATGGATAGAGGGCAACATGATGTCGTTCTCAACCCACATTCGGCAGTCACCCCAAATAGTATGATGGGCAAGAATGACTCAATTCATCATGATGACGAAGGTGAAATTGAGTTTGTAGACGAAGATGATTGGGATGATTAAAAATTGGGTTGTTGTTTTTCTTGCCTTCCCTGATATAATTGAATCAACATTTGAATAAATGACAAGCGAACCTTCGGGGCAAGGTGCAATTCCTGACCGACGGTGATGTACGGGGAAACCCGTAACAAGCCCGTGACCCGCTTTGCCATTTGTGTATACAGCATAGCAAATGGTAAGTCATCACTTGATTGTGATGCCGGTGGATTTTGGTGAGATTCCAGAGCCGACGGTAATAGTCCGGATGGGAGAAGGCGCGACAGATACAACTCTTGTATCTCGTCTAATGATTCACATGCTTTTTGCGTATGTGTTATTTGCTTTGCAGATAATATATGCCCTCAAAGAGTGTGTTGTCTTGTTATCCCTGCCCCGATGTTCATAGCCAGCATAGGGGTTTTTTGATGGCACGACAAGCAGTCCATATCACAAAAAAATCCACGCCAAAACAGAAAAAGCGTCCAACAGTACCTTTCCGTTGGCTGCGTCGCCTGACACCATTGCTCACGGTACTTGTGGTCTTGAGTATTTGGCAGGTTGTCGTCTTGCTAGAAATCTACCCACGCTTCATTATTCCAGCACCGCTTGAAGTATGGGATAGCTTTGTTGAGGTAGCCAGAGATGGCACACTCCTTAAGCATATCAGTGTCACCTTATACGAGATGTTGGTTGGGCTGCTTTTGGGTGTGACATTTGGCATGTTTCTCGGTTTTTTGATTGCGAAAAATGCTATTCTCGATGAAATGCTGTCTCCAATCGTGGTTGCTTTCCAAGCGACTCCCGTAGTTGCTTATGCGCCGTTGCTCATCATCTGGTTTGGTAGTGGCGTGATGAGTAAAATTATCACCACTGCGATTATTGTCTTTTTCCCCACCCTGATGAATGTCGTCGTTGGGCTACGGAATGTGCCACAAAATCTCCGCGAATTGATGCGTTCTATGAAAGCCACATCTATACAAACATTCGTCAAGCTGGAAGTTCCGGCAGCATTACCTGTCATGCTCACGGGACTCAAAACTAGCGCGACACTCGCTGTTATCGGGGCAGTGGTGGGTGAATTTGTCGGCGCAAGTGAAGGATTAGGCTTTCTCGTGATTAGCGCACGCAGCCGCTTCGATACGCCCTTAGTGCTGGTGACGGTTTTCACCATGACAGCACTCGCTTTGTCATTCTATTTATTGATTTCGTTGCTAGAGCGAGCTTTGCTACGCTGGCAACGTCATTCTCACTAAATTCTCGCTGAATATAGCTATTTTCTACACGAAAGGAAAAACTACCCTATGAAAACCCTTATACGCCTGATGACCAGCATAGTGTTATCAGCACTGCTAGTCCTATCGTCTGCTGCACAAGATGATTTACAAGACCAAACCTTGTTGATAACATTTATCCCCAATATTCAATTTTCACCGATGTATGTGGCAATTGGCGGCGGTTATTTTGA
>JAUZRW010000188.1 GCA_030950085.1 Anaerolineae bacterium | reverse complement strand
CGGATTGGGGCGCTGAACTTTACGCCAACCTCATCTCCATCCTTGAAACGGCTCGCCGTCAGGGGCAGTCTATCTTTGAAACACTCAAGATGATTTTTGCACCACAGCCTGATTTCTCATGGATAGCTGAATAGATACATTGTTTAAGGATTTCATCGAAAACAACGGTCATAAAAGGTCATAGCCCGTTGTAGGGGCGCAATGTATTGCGTCCTTACGCCCGAAGATCCATAATTTTCCGAAAAACCACATTTTCTGTGCTTATCCAAAAAAGGGTTGTTTAACAAAATGTCTCTGATAAACCGATAGACACTATTTCAGTGTGTTATCTTGTGTGAGGTGCGATGAAACCCCAAAAGTATCTTTTTGGAAGTACCAAACGAGTGCTGATGCGCCGAGTGCGGCGTTAGTCAATTGCGATAGTGTCACCGTGACAGCATCATATGATTGCGGCAGGCAACGCGCTTCCATGGTTGCCAGGGTTTGCGTTTTCAGCAGGTCATAAGTCGCATGGATTAAGCCACCGCCAAGAACAATCAAACTAGGATTAAATAGCATCGTACACCATACACAGGATAGTCCTAAAGCAACTGCTGCCTCATTCATCACAAACTGCGCGAGAGTATCTTGATGGTTAGCATAATGAATAATGTCGTATGTAGATAGCGTATCCAACGTCATCTGCGTATCAGCAAATCGCTCGTAATGCGCCTTAGTGGTAGCGACTAAGCCCTTGCCCGACATCGACATTTCGACACAACCACGTTGTCCACAAGTACATAATAAGCCATTCACGGGGTCAAGCGATATATGCCCAATTTCCATCTCAGCCGATGTTGAGCCACGCATCAGTTTACCATCCAACATAACAGCCCCACCCAACCCCGTGCCGATGGATAGGTAAACAAAATTCGGAGTCTCTTTCGCCCTGCCAAACAAATGCTCACCAATTGCGCCCACATTGACATCATTTTCAATATAAAGCGGTACTGAACGACTCAAGTTTTCCAACAAGTCAGATTTTATGGGGCGATTTTCCCATAATAAATTAACCGCATTAAGCGCAATGCCGCGTTCGTTATCGACGGGACCGGGAACACCGATACCGATACCAAAAATATTGGGATATTGGTCAAGATACGTATTTAATTGTTCAGCAATACGGCTGATTGTCACTTCATAAGGATTATCGTGTTCGGTTGGTATAACGGTTTCGTCACAAATGTTGCCAGATGAGTCAACAACCGCGAAAGCCATCTTTGTACCACCGATATCAAGACCAATGGTTAGTTTATCTGGCATGTCAATCCTTGTTACTGTGTGATGAATGGTCAGCGAGAATGTGATGCGACAAAGATTCAAAACATATCATGAATACCTTAATTAGTAAGAATCGGTAAATAATTAAAAATAAAATCTCGGTTTTGTAGGGGCGCAGCGCGCTGCGCCAGTACGACGGAATTCTAAAAACTTACCGAAGGTTACTTGTTTAACAAAGTATCTCTGATAACCCTTTAACATCGGTCTCACTTTGCAATTTTGTGTGAGGCGCGGTGAAACCCCGAAAGGGGCTTATTGTAGAATATGGAAAAAACTTAGAAAAAAGATGAACCACAAAGAATCCTATTCAAAATCATGCTCTGCGTCTCTGTTTCTCCGTTTCTTAGCGTAACGCTTTTTCCAAAAAAATTCTCGGACTCTACATTAACGATTGGTATACCACACCATTAAAGCAACTAACAAGATTAAGACGATACCAATACCAAGCGAAATCACTGTAATGACAAATTCAGCAGAATCACGCTCGACAATGAATAACAAAAAAAACGATGTGCCAGCTACAAATGTACCCGCCCCGAAAAAGGCTTTTAGTAAATCAGGACTCATATAACCGCAACTCTTCCCCTCGTTGGACAGGTATACAAGCAACTTCTACTGTGTTATTTGAATCATTTGCTGGTATGCCAAGTCGTGGCACATCAACATCACAAACACCTTCAACATACCATGGGCAACGTGGATGAAATGTGCAGCCGTCCGGCAATTCAGTCAAACGTGGGATATCTTCACTTCGTAATTGAATATGGCGTTTGGCACGAGTCTTTTCGGGGTCTGGCTCTGGGATGGCAGATAGCAAAACCTTGGTATAGGGATGCCGTGGTGTCGCAATCAGTTCTTGTGTTTTCCCGATTTCGACTAAACGTCCGAGATACATCACGCCAATGCGCCCTTCCCATGCAAAATATTTCGCCAGTGCTAAATCGTGCGTGATGAATACTATCGTTACATCTAGTTCATCGCGCAAATTCATCATCATTTGTAACAAACCAATACGAATCGACACATCGACCATACTCACAGATTCATCGGCTACAATAACCGACGGATTGGTTGTTAACGCCCGTGCAATACTCACACGTTGCCGTTGTCCTCCACTGAGTTGATACGGATACTTATCAATCACATCTTCAACCGGAGTCAAATCCACTAATTCTAATAATTCCCATACCCGTTCTCGTGCTTGATGTTTACCACGCACAAATTTATGATGAAATAGTGGAAAACTCAGCATTTCGTAAATCGTATGCGTTGGGTTGAGTGAGGCATAGGGGTCTTGGTGGATAATTTGCACTGAGCGCCGATAATGATTGCGTGCCGAGCCGCGCAACGTCGTAATATCTTGCCCTTCAAAGTAGATTTTCCCGGATGAAGGCGGTAGTAATCCGGCTAAAATCTTGCCTGTGGTGGTTTTACCGCAACCACTTTCACCCACAAGACACAAGAACTCCAAGTTATTGACAGCGAAATTCACATCTTGCAGCACAGGTATATCGGTACGGTCTTTTTTGAATGAGCGATAAATACTCTCAAGTTGCATAATAGGTTCAGACATTAGACCTGCTCCTTACGGGCTTCGACAACAGCTTCTTTATTCCAACAAGCCGCCAAATGACTACCCAAGTCCTCTGTTAAGGCCGGGACATCAACATTGCATCTATCGAGTACAAATCGACAGCGAGGATGAAATTTACACCCCGACGGCGGATTAATGAGATTAGGCGGTGTCCCTTTGATACTCGTGAGTACATCCTGCTCATGGTCTAGTTTAGGCACAGCAGCCAACAAGCCAAAAGTGTAAGGGTGCAGCGACTCATAAAACATATCATTGACGGGTCCGATTTCGATAATCTCCCCTGCATAGACAGTGGCGACGACATCCGCCATCTCTGCGGCAAGTGATAAATCATGACTGATGAAAATGATGCTGAAATTGAGTTTCTCTTGCATATCATTCAAGACATCAATGATGGCACGCTGCGTCAGAATATCGAGTGCTGTTGTGGGTTCATCCAGAATTACGATTTGTGGACTGAGCAAAACGCTCAGGGCAAGTAAAGTACGTTGCTTCATACCGCCGCTCAGTTCATGTGGATAGGCATCATAAACACGTTCGGGGTCAAGGCGCACGAGTTTCAACAATTCAAGTGACCGTTGACGCACAGCTTTTTTATCTGACCAGCCATGAGCGCGAGCCGTATCTTCAAATTGCTTGCTGACTTTCAAGACGGGATTGAAGGCATTTTGCGCCCCTTGAAAAACCATCGCACAATCTTGCCAGCGAAATTCACGTAGTTGGCGATTACTGAGTTGCAATATATCTTGTACTTCGCCATTCTCGCGCTGATAGAGAACTTGCCCTTGCGTCACTTCGGCATTTTTGGGCAATTTGCGAATCAAGGAGAGGCTGATAGTCGTTTTACCACTGCCGCTTTCACCAATGAGCGCCATTGCCTCGCCTTTTCTTAGCTCAAATGAGACATTATTGGTAGCTTTGACATCACCGCGTATCGTATGGTAAACAATTGACAAATCATCAACCTGCAAAACCACATCATCTTTCATTTTTCCCATGAAAATATCCTTATTTAACAATATATTTGCTTGTGCCGCACCTCATCCTACAAATTTTAGGTTATTGTCTGAGGTGCGACTGCTGAAATTCTACAAGGACTTACACTAAGCCACTCCGTAAGCGTGGGTCGAAAAGTTCTTCTAAGGCACGGGCAAACAACACTAAACAAACTTGGAACAGAGCAATTGCCATCACAGGTGACAAAGCCATACTTGCTCCATCAGAGTTGAAGAGTGTACCGCGTGTGCGTCCAAAATAGAGCATCACTCCCCACGTATAATCGCTGATAGGCGCAAGCCCTAAAACCACTAAGCCGATTTGTTCATACATGGCAAATGTAATTGAAAAAATGAAGTTGATGATGACGAAGCTAATCATGTTTGGCAAAATCTCGCGGAACATGATATGTGGCATACCCAAACCGAGTGATTGTGCTGCTTCGACAAAATCGCGCTCACGTAAACTCAAAACTTGTGCGCGAATCGCTCGCATCAGAGCGGGCCAACCGAGTACCCCAATCAATACCCCTAGAAACAGCGTATTATTGAAAGAGATTAAACCAGCAAGGACAACTAACAACGGGAAACGTGGGATAGCTAAAATCAGGTTTGTCAAAGCCGTGAGGACATTATCCACAGTCCCACCTAATAAAGCCCCCAATGAGCCAAACACAAGTGCAATACCTGTAGAAATAACGCCACCCAACACAGCCGTTAGAATCAGGATGCGTCCGCCATGTACGATATGGCTTCCAATATCGCGCCCTTGTGTATCAGAACCTAACCAATGTCGCGGGCCCAATGTCGGGTTGGATATAACGATATTGGCATCAAAAAGTGCCTTGAGGTCAGGGTCTTCCTGATTGGTTATAACCTCATCAACAGATTTGGAAAAAATCAGCATCGCGTCAATTTCCTGATTAGCCAGAGCCGTTAATGCCGCTTGAATACCGGGTCCAGTACGACGACTACTCCAGCGAAATTCTTCAACAGTGAGTGTATCTTCATAGGGCGCGATGAAAGAGGGTCCCCCCGTCTGCGTAACAACCCCCACAACGCGACCTTCCAAGTCTTCCAGACTTTGGTAGACATCGGCATTATCAACATGGACAGCTAATTGAATCCGCGAACCGGGTGGACCTGTAATTTCATCCAGATTGGCTTCATCATCAAAGGGAATGAAGGACGGCAGAATGAATGTCAAGATAAAATAAGCCACCAAACCCAAAAATCCGATAAACCCTGAGCGATTCTTACTAATCTTGACCAAAAAACCCCATATGGCTTTAGCAAGGTTAAGCGGAATCTCTAAGATTATTGCTGTAAGGCTATCATTTGCAAGGGTATCGCTTGTCTTTTGTTTTCTCGTCATGATTATTTCTCCCCAGAAACCCGTACACGCGGGTCAAGTAGACCATAGCCGAGGTCAGCAAGCACATTTGCCATTACGACTGTCATCGTTAATATCAGGAATACACCCTGCATAGAGGTATAATCACGGGTTGTAATTGAGGCGAACAGATAGTGACCTAAGCCCCAATACACAAAAATTTCCTCAATGACGACACCACTGCCGAGTACAAAGCCGATACTGATTGTCAACTGTGTAAAAAGTGGCAACATCGCATTGCGCCCAACATAGGCTGAAATAATGCGACTATCACGCAAACCGCGTGCTTCGGCAACATTGACATAATCTTCATTGAGGACACTCATCGTACTACTTTTCATATTGAGCATCCAACCCCCCAAGGTACTAATCACATAGGTGATAATCGGCAAGGCAGCATGAGCTAAGGCACTCGATATAAAGGGGTAATTGAAACCGATTTCCACATCAGATGCGTAGGTGCCGCGTAATTGTCCGACATTGAACAAGCCAAATTGAATGCCGAGAATAATCACGATTAACAAACCCCAAATATAATTCGGGATACCTGTAATAAATGAGGCAAAAAGTGATAGTAGATGGTCAAGTGGGGAATTGCGGTAATAAGCCATTGCCATCCCCAAGACAATGCCCAAAATAAAGCTAATCAGCAAACCGGCTCCCACCGCAAAGACTGTCCACGGTAAGAAGCGTGCAATCTCATCAATAACTTTCGTACCGGGTGATGTAATCGACTCGCCTAAATCAAAGCGAATAAGGTCGCCTAACCAATCTAAATACTGGTCTAATGTACTCGCATCAGGGTCAAACTGAAAACTCGACGCAACACGGGCATACGCCTCTTCATAAGAGATACCCTCTTGCACCAAAATCTGCTCAACTAAGACATCAATGGGATTGCCGGGCATCAAGCGAATCAATATAAATGTAAAACTTGTGACTGCCCAAACAGTCAGCACGGCTTGTAGTAAGACCCGTAAAATATAATTTTGGTAAATCTTCATTGCTCTTTCGATGATGCGCTCAGTTGCGCTTTCGGGCTTGGCATCCTCCAACATCGGTGAGGTTTGGCTAACCATAAGGCGTACTCCAAGTAACTTACTGAACAGGTAATATCAAATCTTCATCATATCTTACGCTGAAAGCTCTTATTTATTCATAGGCGCAAATCCAATGTGGTCGCCCGTTCGGAAGCGCACACAAAGCACACCCTAAATGTCGGTTCATCTGCGTAAAGTCAGTGCTTATCTATCCGATTTATGAACGCTACAGCAACAAGCGATAATAGTGCAATCACGGAGAAACTTATTGTATGACTACCTTTGGCTATCCGTATGATATCGCTTCGTGAAGGGGCAGGTCACATTTGCAACACTTATACAAAAGTAACCTGCCGCCTGCTTTATCGTATTCGCATAAAAAACCGAATGCGATTTTTATCTATCAGATAGATTAATTAGCTGGTCCAACTTGACCTGTTAGGATAAGGTAAACCATCCAACCATCTGTACCACCACCAAAGTTTGCATAGATGGGGTCGTCCAGAGACGGAACAGAGAGCATATTCTGGTTCAGTGCGTTGTTTGTATAACGTTCCCAGAGCGGTACAACCGGCAGCAATTCGTTAAAGGAAGTTGCCAATTGCGCGACAATTTCCGCTTGTGCTTCACGGTCTGTTCCTCGACCACTGGCATTTGCCAAGTCAAGCAAGTTCACATCGCCACCACTGTATGACACATTGACATCAAAGTTCATACCACCACCTGCTTCACCTGCCAAGTCGCCTTGACCATTATAGCGATTATAGGGTTGGAGGTAATGATTCGCTGGGATGGGGTCGCCAATACCGAAGTTACGAATGGCGAGTTGGAAATTGCCATCATAGACTTCTTGCGCTTGTTGCTGGAATTGAACACCACGAGCAGTAATGTCAAAACCGAAGTTATTCAACTGTGTTGTTGCATTTTCGGCTGCTGCCGACCAGTCAGCAAATTCTTGCGGGAAGATAAGTTCAAATGACAGTGTATCGCCATTATCATCAACCCAAATGCCATCATCATTACGGCTGAAACCAATACCTGTCAGCAAAGCCTCTGCTGTATCGAGGTCTAGTTCGTAGGTGTTGAGTGCGTCGAGAACATCATCGCTTAACCATGATGCAGCAATACCATCACTCATACCCGTCATCAGTTCAACGCCAACACCGGATTCACCCAAGCTGACGAAGCCATTTTGTTCGCGGTCAATCACATAAGCCATTGCTTGACGAACTTCTGTCAGATTCAACGGATAAACACTATGGTTGAAGTAAATCGCGGGACCACTATTCATACCAGCGCGGACAATGGTGATGCCTTGGTCAGTGAAAGCCTCTTCTGTTGTAGGCGGAATACCGTGTGTGATGTACCAAAGTTCTTCATTGGCGACAAGCGGTGTCACGACTTCAGTTTCACCATTCCAAATGCGGACACTTTCAAACTGTGCAACATCTGCGCCCAAACCACCCGGATTATAAGTCATCATCAGGTTTGATTCATTGATGCTTGAAACATCAATTGCATAGGGACCACTGGCAACCGCTTCTTCGGGGCGGAATTCAACAAACTCAGCCAACAATGCGTCAAATTCGTCTGACCCAACTTCTAAAGCAGCAGCTTGGTCTGCCCATTCACCATAAACACTGGCTGGACGGATATTGGTAATCAGGATTTGACGTTCGGCAAGACCGGACGGTTCGTCCATGACAAACTTAACGGTCATGTCATCAACAGCCTCAATACCTGTCAAGTTTGACCAAACAGCCGAGCTACGTAGGCGCTCAATATTGAATGTTGTCATCACATCAGCACCGCTGAGTGCGCTACCATCACTCCATGTCACACCATCGACTACTGTGACGACATAATTTCCGTCATCATCCCAGCCAAATTCGGATGCAATCATGCCTTGGTAGGAACCCTCAGCCCACAGCAAGGTTGCAAGTGGTGGCAGGTGAATATCGAAGTACATACCGAGTGTGATTGCTCCCGAAGCGAAGCTATTGAAATGTCCTGTGGGTGGAACGGAATAAGGCCATGCGACATTAAGGACGCTGCCTTCTTCAAAGTTTTGTGCTTGTACAGGTGCAAATGCCAACACAATTACCGTCAGCATCAACATCAGGACGACAAAAAAGCGTTTATTCATTACTTCTTTCCTCCAAAATGGTAAATAAATTGTATGTGTGTCTTTGTTTGTGATTTTCGTCAATAACGATTTCCTTTCACAACATTGACACAATTGAACAACCCCAAAAGGATTGATTGTTCACAAAATAACGTTAAGCGATGGTTCTTTGAGAATATCATCAAATACTTGCGCGACAGCCCCCATCAAAGCAGCATCTGGTTTCAATGTCGAAAATCGAACCTGCACATTATCATGCGCCATCCAGACAATATGTTTTTGCATTTCATCTATGATGGTCTCAAGATACGGTTCATATTGTTTACCCAGTTCACCACCGATGATAAAGGTCATAATATCGAAGGTGTTCACAAGATTCGCCAAGCCGATTCCGACATATCGACTGAGTTCAATCATTGCCTTGCTTGCCACAGGGTCATTATCATGAGCCGCTTTGATGATGGTCTCAAAAGTCAGATTGTCTTGATGCAGTTGGGTTTGTACGCCTTCTTGGATATAACGCTCGACAGTTTGCACAAGACGGGGAATATTGGTCATAGATTGCAAGGATACAGGCTGAATAGTGCCATTCGAATCCGGCTGTACAGACATTAAATAACCAATTTCACCAGCATAGCCATTTTTCCCCTGATAAAGTTGCCCGTCAATCACGACACCCGCACCTAAGCCATAACCAATTTCTACAAAAATGAAATGACTATCCTTCATGCCTGCGCCGTAATGATTCTCGCCAAAAGCTGCTAGGCTCACTTCATTATCAACACTAACAGGTAAATTAAATTTATTTTCCCAATCGGGGCGGAAATTGACATTTTCCCAATCCATAAACTTGGAATAAATGACAATGCCTTCATCACTAATGAGTCCTGTTGCGCCTACCCCAATACCTAAAATTGGCACATTATTATGATTTTGTTGGATAGCTTCTTGAATGAGGTTTTTGGCGATGTCGAGAACGTAGTCAGTTTTAGTAGATGTGAGTGGAATGAGTTTGTGCCATGAAATTTCGCCAACGAAGTTCGATAAGGCACATTGTACCGAAGAAGCATTGATTTTCACAGCAATGGCTGAACCCCCTTGCGGATTCAATTCAAGCAAGATGCCGCGTCGTCCACCGGATGACGGCTCATAACCCACTTCATGGACAAAGTTTTTGGTGATGAGTTCATCTGTCAAATTTGAAATCGTGCTACGGGTTAAACCTGTTTGTTTGGAGAGTTTTGCTCGTGTTTGAGAAGGATGCTTGCGTAGACTGCTCAAAATGAGTGAGCAGTTTATTTTGTGCATCAAACCATGATTGACAGATAATTGATTTGTAGGCATACAAAAGTTTCTTTATAATTGGGATTATTTGGACTTAACTATTTGTGCTTAAAACTCAAGCAAAACTTTGTTTGTTTTTTTTATGAACAAAGCGTATCCTATAAAGAAAGATTTGTCAAACACGTATTTTTAGCGTTTGCAATGTTACTATCCAAACTTAAAAATCCGTGTCACTATCACAAAATAAATTAGCTTATGGAGAATGAGTAATGACTGCTATTGATACAATTATTGTTGGCGCCGGTGGACGTGGCAATGCTTACGGTCAGTTTGCAATGGAATATCCACAAGAACTGAATGTGGTTGGGGTGGCAGAGCCGGATGATTTGCGCCGCAATCGTATGGTTTCTTTCCATGATATTGCTCCCGATATGGTTTTCAATGATTGGGAGTCTGTTCTGCAATCCGACGAAAAACGCAGTACCGCCATTATGAACTGTACGATGGATAGACAGCACTATGAATCGACAATGAAAATGCTCAACTTGGGTTATGATGTCCTATTGGAAAAACCGATGTCGCCCATCTTGCATGAAAATATCAAAATGGTGCAAAAAGCCGAAGATGACGGTCGTTTACTGCAAATTTGCCATGTCTTGCGCTATAGCCCCTTCTGGGAGAAATTGCGCGAAATCGTTGCTTCGGATGTGTTAGGGCGCATTGTCAGCGTGACACATCAGGAGAATCTCGCTTACTATCATATGGCACATAGTTTCGTGCGTGGTAATTGGCGCAATGTAGAAAGCTCAGGTCCCATGATTCTTTCCAAGTGCTGTCATGATTTTGATATTTTGCTATGGATACTCAAACAAGATGTCGTTTGGCTCAATTCATTTGGTTCATTGACACACTTCCGCCCCGAAAATGCCCCCGAAGGCGCAACAGCGCGTTGTACCGATGGTTGCCCAGCCGCCGAAGTTTGCAAATATGAAGCAACCCGTCTCTATGTGCGCGATGGCAGTGATTCATTTGCTAATCATGTTTCCTATATTCCAACCAAAGAAGCCCGCCTTGAAGGATTGAAAACAGGTTGGTATGGTCGTTGTGTCTATGATTGTGATAATGATGTTGTAGACCATCAAACGGTGAATATGGAATTGGAAAACGGGACAACGATTACCCTCACGATGAATGGGCAAAGCGAGGAAGAATGTCGTACTATGCGTTGGGATGGGACAAAAGCGACACTCTACGGTAAATTCTCAGCACTCGGCAATGAAATCACTATTCATCATCATTTATCTGGCAAAATTGAAAAAGTCCCTGTTATTGACCGCGATAGTAGCGGACATGGTGGCGGCGACTTTGGTATCGTGCGGAGTTTCGTTAACGCCATTCAAGGTAAACCTGATGCGAGTATCACCACTGCCCGTGAATCACTCGAAAGTCATTTATTGGCGTTCGCAGCAGAAGAATCACGTCTCAATCATTCCGTGATTTATATGCCAGATTACCGTAAACGAGTTGATGCCGAAGCCCGTAACATGGACATTTAAGGTGACTTGGTTTCTTGCTGCTATCATCTCAGCATTTGCCTTATCCGGTCAGGCATTATTTTTCCAAAGGCTACAAAAGTCGTATCCAATGATGACTTATTATGAAAGGCGATAGTATCTATGGAACGTGGCAAACACACAATTCATGAGATAAAAAGTCAGCCACACGTATGGCAAAGCGCAGTCGCTGTTTTTACAGAAAATCAATCGGCATTGACAGATTTATTTGCAGAAAACACCTTCGATAAAATCATCGTGACAGGTTGTGGCTCGACCTATTATCTTTCGCAGATAGGCGCACGCTTGCTCCAAAAATTTGCTGCTTTATCCGCACAAGCCTACCCTGCCTCAGAAATTGTGCTATACCCTGATGTGATGCTGAACAAAAATCAGCAGACATTACTCATTGCCGTATCACGTTCTGGAACAACATCAGAAACTGTGAGTGCCATCAGAACATTCAAAGAAAAGACTTCTGGCAAAATCATCACAATCACTTGTGATAGTCAAACACCGCTTGCACAAGCAGCCGACTTGGTTTTTGCGATTGAAGCTGCCCAAGAAAAAAGTGTCGCTCAAACGCGCTCCTTCAGTAGTATGTGTGTCGTCATCCAACAAATTGCGGCTCATCTTGGCAAAGAAAATAGCGCACACAGTCCAGATATCGCCGCCATCTGCCAATCACTTTTAGAGAATTATAGTAACGTAGCGCAGTCATTGGGTGAAAATCCTAAGATTCAGAAATTCTTTTTTCTAGGGTCAGACACCCTCTATGGAATCGCCTCAGAAGCCATGCTCAAAATGAAAGAAATGTCCCTGTCGTACAGCGAAGCCTTTCATACATTAGAGTTTCGGCATGGTCCCATGTCGATGGTGGGTGACGATAGCTTGGTTGTTGGCTTAGTCTCATCCTCTTCTGCTGATTATGAAATACAGGTCTTGCGCGAGATGCAAGCAAAAGGCGCGACTATCTTGGCATTAGGACAAGGTATTGTAGGTTTTGAACACACGATACAAATACCAGAAAGCGTTCCGGCATGGAATGTGCCGATTCTCTATTTACCAATATTGCAATTGATTAGTTATCACCGTTCACTGTTTAATGAACAAAACCCCGATAATCCACACAATTTAACGGCTGTTATTTCGCTTGATAATATTTAGCACTCAAAAAAGGACATATCTATCATGTCAACAATTTCAATTATTCCTGAACCACAATCTATAGAAATAGGCGACGGTCACTTTATCATTTCAGCCGCTACTGTCATTGTCGCAACAGATGAAGCTAAACCCGTTGCCGAATTTTTAACTGATTTACTGCGCCCAGCTACAGGTTTCGATTTGCACGTGGCGGAAAAAGGCGAAAATGCAATCACACTCACACTGCTAGAAGGCGACGAATCCGAGGGCTATACCTTAGCTATCTCAGAAACAAGCATCCGTATAGAAGCAACGACACCTGCGGGTCTGTTTTATGGTGTGCAGACATTGCGTCAATTATTGCCCATTACTATCGAAAGTGACGATACAATCAGCGATGTCGAATGGTCTGTGCCGATAGCGACAATCACCGATGCACCTCGTTTTGCTTGGCGCGGCTTGCATCTTGATGTCGCACGGCACTACTTTGATGTCACCTTCATCAAAAAATTCATCGACCTCATGGCACTCTACAAACTCAATGTCTTTCATTGGCATCTAACAGAAGACCAAGGCTGGCGTATTGAAATTAAGAAGTATCCGAAACTGACAGAAATCGGTTCAAAACGCAGCGAAAGCCCTCTTATGGAAAATCGTCATCAAGGCGATGGCAAACCGTATGATGGCGGCTATTACACTCATGATGAAGTCCGTGAAGTGGTTGCCTATGCCGCAGCACGCTCTATCACAGTTGTTCCTGAAATTGAAATGCCCGGACATGCCGTAGCAGCACTCACCAGTTATCCAGAATTAGGCTGTGTCGGTGAGGGCTATGTCGTCCGTACAACGTGGGGCATTGCCAAAGATGTTTTCTGTGCCGGCAAAGACTCTGTTTTCACCTTCCTCGAAAATGTACTAACCGAAGTGCTTGACTTATTTCCGAGTGAATTTATCCATATTGGCGGCGATGAATGTCCCAAAGACCGTTGGCAAGTCTGCCCTGATTGTCAGGCACGCATTAAAGCGGAAGGTCTCGCTGATGAGCATGAACTCCAGAGTTATTTCATTCGCCGTATGGAGAGATGGCTCAATGAGAGAGGGCGTAGGCTCATTGGTTGGGACGAAATTTTAGAAGGGGGTCTCGCGCCTAATGCCACTGTGATGAGTTGGCGCGGTAGTCAAGGGGGGATTGATGCGGCAAATGCAGGGCATGATGTGGTCATGAGTCCGACTACAAATTGTTATTTCGATTATTATCAGGCTGAAGATAAAGATGCCGAACCACCTGCAATTGGTCGCTATTTACCACTAGAACGAGTTTATCAATTCCAACCCATCCCAGAAGATATTGACCCTGCTAAAGCTCATCATGTCTTAGGCGGTCAAGGCAACATCTGGACAGAGTATATCCCGACTTCCGACCATCTGGAATATATGACTTATCCGCGTGCGATTGCCCTCGCAGAAATTGTCTGGTCATATCCCGAAAAACGTGATTTTTCCGCCTTTAAGTCGCGCTTGAATCAGCACAATGAACGCCTGAATCTGCTTGAGGTGAATTATCGCCCGATGAAAGATGACGATTAACGCACTATCAAGAAATATACCCGATAGGTTTGCAATCGACTGTGTAATCAGTAAAATCGTGCTATGCTAGAAATATACACAGATTGTTGGAGATTTTTCGATGAGTGATAATGAAAAAAAAATTGATGAAACACTGGAAGATTTGGGTTTCTCCACCATGAGTGAAGATGAGCAAAAAGCGTTAGATGCCAAACGTGACCCGAAGCCCAAGCGACCACGCAAACAAAAGGGCGTACCGGATGAAGAATTTAGCGCCTTGAGCGTCCGTGTCAAATCGCTTTTGGATGCCCTGCCGCACCCGATGGAAAGTGATATCTGGATTACAGAAGTCAGCGAATTACAATCTCAGATGCGGTCATGCCTGAGCAATGAAATCTTTGACCGTTTCATTGATTATAAACGCCATAAATTGTTCAAAGTATTTATACGTGAGCTAGATGAAGATGATGAGCAACTGGCTCTGATGTTCCCGATTACACTGGCACTGATTGTCTACAATGCCTTTTATGACCCTGATGCGGCAAAAGACGAAAACGCAGCCGATAAGCCGGATTTGCTAGAGGGTGCAGCTTTCAAAAAGCAAACCTTTTTTGCTCTGGTTGAACAAATCATGCAACCAGACAAATTCATGTGCGATAATGTACATCCGCATGTATCAGATTTCTTGGACGATGTGTCTCTCAATAGTGTAGAATCACTCGTCACACCAGAACAATACAGCCTTGCAGAGATTCTCGCACGCGAAGTCATGATACGTATCTATGCCGATGCTTTAGCATTTCTCTTTAAGCCGCGTATCACCAATGGCACGATTATGAAAATGCTGACAGCCGTGATTATCTTAGCCTTCGCAACCAATAAACACGTCACTACAACCATGAGCGATATGCTATAAATTGGTACAATCTGCAAAGGACGGGGAAACAGTCTCGTCCTTTTATATGGTCTATGTTGGATTTAAGCTAAGTTATCTCAGTACGGTACAATCAGCATCCAAAATGATAATTTAATGAAGGATGCTACAATCGTCATGACTAAATATCCCGTTTTTGATGGACATAATGATACTGTTTTGAACCTTCTTCGCCCCGATAGAGGGCAAGGCCGTACTTTCTTTGAGCGCAGTGATATTGGGCATATTGATTTGCCGCGTGCCAAAGAAGGCGGTTTTGCAGGCGGGTTTTTTGCGATGTTCGTACCGAATCCGCCCGAAGAATACGACATAATGAAACTGATGCGCGAGAAAAACCCTGATAATATCCCACTACCTCCACCGCTAAAACTACCGTTTGCCCAACAACAAGCATTTGCTATGCTGCGAATCCTCTTCGATATTGAGAAAGAATCAGACGGACAAGTGACTATCACTCGCACAGTTGATGAACTTGTAACAGCCATCGACAACGACATTCTAGCCATGATTTTGCATTTTGAAGGCGCAGAACCGATTGATACAAACTTAGATGCGCTAGAAGTCTTCTATCAAGCAGGATTACGGTCAATCGGCTTGGTATGGAGTCGTCCTAACGATTTTGCCTGTGGTGTGCCGTTTAAGTTCAATACCACACCGGATACAGGTGATGGTCTCACCGATGCAGGAAAGGCACTTGTCAAAGCCTGTAATGAACTCGGTATTATGCTTGACCTCTCGCATTTGAACGAAAAAGGGTTTTGGGATGTGGCTAAATATAGTGATGCGCCCTTAGTAGCAACTCATTCCAATGTTCATGCTCTTTGCCCTACACCCCGTAACCTCACTGACAAACAATTGGATGCCGTGAAAGAGAGCGACGGTATCGTTGGCTTAAATTTTGCCTGTGGTTTTCTGCGCGAAGATGGCAAACACGATGCCAATACCCCGATTGCAACAATGGTCAAGCACATTGATTATCTTGTTGAGCGTATCGGTATTGACCGCGTGGCGCTGGGTTCTGATTTTGACGGGGCAACCATCCCATCCGAAATTAAAGATGTCGCTGGATTGCCCAAACTGATTGATGCGCTTAAATCTGCCGGATATGGTGACGAAGCATTGCAGAAAATCACGCATCAAAATTGGCTACGAGTTCTCGGAAAAACATGGAAAGATTGAATCATTGCTCTCTAGTATCATCAAGCGCACCGACCATATATTGCACAATTTCCTGTGTATTCGTTTCAGAAATTTTCTTCTCGGTCACTTTGCGCCCACGGTGCATCACAATGAGACGATCCGAGACCGCAAAAATATCCGGTAGTGTGTGACTAATCAAAATAATTGGCACGCCACGTTCGCGTAATGTGCGAATCGTATCTAAGACCTTGCGTTGTTCTGGGACACCTAGATTATTGGTTGGCTCGTCCATAATCATCAGCTTGGCATCCCAATAAACAGCACGGGCAATCGCAACAGCTTGTCGCTGCCCACCGGAGAGACTTTCGATGGGTTGGGTCAGGTCTGGAAAATGGATTCCCAGTGAGTCCAGTGCCATTTGTGATTGCTGTAGCATAAAATCATTATCAAGTGTCCGAATAAGACCGCCCAAGTAGCGTTTTTTTACCTCGCGTCCGAGAAAGATATTGCTACCCACATCAAGGTTATTTGCCAATGCTAAATCTTGATAAATCGTTTCTATCCCGTGTCGGCGTGCTTCAATTGGGCGCGAGAAACGAACAAGTTGCCCTTCAAAGTAGACTTCGCCTTCATCAGCATGATAAACACCGGAAACACATTTAATAAGTGTCGATTTTCCCGCGCCGTTATCGCCAAGCAGCGCAACAACTTCGCCGGGATACACATCCAAGCTAACGTCATTGACCGCCACGAGACCCCCAAAGCGTTTGACCATATTTTTGATTGATAACATGGGTTCCATCATGCCTCTATCCTGTATTCATACGTCCAATAATCAAATCACGGGACTGGTCAATTAAGACTGCCAGAATAACAACCGTACCAACAACGATAAATTGCCAAAATGCTTGTACATTCAACATCACCAATCCGGTTGTCAGGACAGCAATAATCAACGAACCAATAACCGTACCCATCACAGTTCCTGCACCGCCGAACAAACTCACACCCCCAATGATGACAGCCGCAATCGACGATAGCAATAGAGCGTCGCCGATAACTGCTGAACCAGCCGTAAAGCGTAATGTAGACAAGAAACCTGCGATACCTGCCGTAACCGATGATAGGACGTATAGTGAAATAAGATGTCGGTCAACCGGAATACCGGTGCGTAGTGCTGCTTCCAGATTGCCACCGATGGCATAGGTGTGTCGCCCAAATTGGGTTTTTCGTAATACAAAAACAATTATCCCGACAACTATGGCAGTCAAAACGACTGGATAAGGCAGAATAATATTCATACGACGCAACAAATCACCTGTTACATCTGGACGTTTGAGAAAATACAAACCGCCGCCTTCACCCTGTATCCAATAGATTAGCGCATCATTACCATAATTGCGGACACCTCTCGGTAGACCAATCACCGTCGTGTTTTCCGACAGCAAGAGTGCGACCCCTCGCACAATAAAAGAGCTACCCAAGGTCACGATAAACGCTGGAACTTTTAACTTGGCAATAATAACGCCGTTAAGAAAACCGACGAAACCTGCGCCAACAACAGCCGCTAAAAAGCCAATAACGACAGACAGAAATAATGGTAAACCACTATTGAAGGCAGCGCGGAGTGCAAGAGCAGAGAGTACCGATGCCAGACTCATCACCCACCCGACAGACAAATCAATGCCAGCTCCAATAATAACGAGAGTTTGCCCTAATCCTAGTAAAAGCACGGGGGTAATAGCAACTAAAATATTTTGTGAGTTTCGGATTGTTAGGAAATTAACCCTGCCGTCAGTAGTAATTTGGACGGATATGACGAAGAAGATAATCAGCGACCCTAAAAATGCCCATGCCCAGACTCGGCTTATCATGAGTATTAACTGCTTTGATGGTGTCCGCTTTTTGGATGAAGTGTTGTCCATCTCGACTACAACTTTCGATTCTCAATCTGTAATAATAAGGAAAAATCGAGAGTATTACGAACAATACTCTCGGCTCATGATTTTTCAGGTCTTAAGCTCCTGAATGAAGGATTTAAGGCACTTGATAGATAAAGCGTGCGACTTCTGGGTCATCAACATTATCAATATCAATGATAGCAAATCCGGTTTCTACACGACGGGGCAAGCTAGTGACACCTGCTGCATCTGCGACAGCGAACTGGACTGCCATATAACCCATGTCGAACGGCTTCTGTGCGAGAACGAGACTAACAGTACCTTCGCGCAATTGTTCAATGGCAAATTGAGTCGCATCATAAGCAACGACTTGCACTTCGCCACCTAGACCAGCATTAATGACGGCTGTACCGGCACCTTGGGCGCTGAAGACATTCGTACCAAATATACCTGCCAAATCAGGATGAACTTCGAGTTGTGCGGCTGTTTGTGTTGTCGCTGTGTTCAAATCATCAAGATTAAAGTCTAATGCAACAACCTCAATATCTGGGTACTCATTGTCCATAACTTCGTTGAAGCCGACTGCGCGACCTTCAACCGAACTCACATTGGGATTAGTCGAGTTGATGTAGACCTTGCCTGAACCACCAATAGCTTCTGCCAATCCACGTGCTGAAATGCGTCCACCTTCGACATTATCCGAGCCAATGTAACTGATTGGGAAGGTGACTGGACCGTTCGTATAATCGCCATCACCCAAGAAGGTATCGACAGTGATAATACGGATACCTGCATCAACAGCAGCTTGCAATGGACCTATCATCTGGTCTTTGTCAGTGGGAGCAATCACAAGGTAATCAATATCACCACGAGCAATCATAGCATCCAAAATCGGTGTCTGAACTTGAACACCCCAAGTTTCGGGAATCTGAGTGACAACCTCAACTCCCATATCTGCTGCTGCTGCCTCAACACCCAATTGCATCACTTGGTAGAAAGGATCAACAACACCCGGCAAGAAGCCAATAACAAGCGTATCATCTTGGGATGTGACCACAATTGATGTCAGTGGTACGATAAGGAGGACGATAAGTAGAAGAAAAATAGTCTTTCGCATGTTTCATCTCCTGCAGTTGATATATTGTGTAAATAATTTTGACTATCTACTGTGTTTTTCTGCGATACACGATTCCTTTCTCCAAAAACAGATAATGCTAAATCTCGATAATATGTATCAACCTAATGATGTAGAATCTGGAAAGTAATTGGAAATAAAATTTTGCTTTCGTACTGGCGCTGCGCCCCTACAACCAATTTCCAGAAACTTTCGGGACTCTACATGAGACAAGCCCTCATGAATAATCTTAGGTAGATTTGCTTCTTTTGGTAGATTAACTTGACTTGTTGTCTTGGTTAACACAGCACCTTAATTTACAGACTCTATCGTACTTTACAATTTTTTGCGAACCACAATGAGACCATGAAGAATTTATCGGGTGAATACAAAAGTTAATAACTGACATTACGCAAAAGGCATTTTATTCGTAGGAGCGAACCCTGTGTGGTCGCCCGTTCGGGAGCGCACATAGGCACTCCCCTACCAAGATTAGGTTTCGTGCGTAAGGTGAGTTAATGAAGCAAATAGTGGGAACACGAGAGGCATGTTCCCTGAATCTGTGTTTAGTCGGCATTTTGAGCCAACTGCCGTTGAACATAGTCAACACCGACTGCTGTGAGACGCTGCATCGTTGCCTCATCTAAATTACGCCCCGTTTTGTACATATGAATCAGAATCTTGGCATTATCCATCTGATGTGTCCAATATGCCAAGCTCTCTTGCATTGATTGTGGCAATTGCTCCGAATAACTGTGAATGGTTACAGGTTCGCCGTCAATCAAATATAGATAGAACTCTTGCATCGTAATCTCCTTATGTATCGAAATTTGCTTGGGCGTTTTATCGTCCACAAACCTTGTAGAACTGGTTTGTGCTTATAACTTACTGCCAGAGCGACAGTAGACAAAAATCCGTCTTTAGACATACGCGATTAAAACTATTATACCATAAATTCACAGTAACATTGCAATTGTCGTTCTGTCCAGATTTTTCGCAATATTTTCTACACTTTTGCACAAATACGGGTCAAGTAATGCTTTATCGCGCTTTAGACGACATATCCGGCAGCATCAACCAGAACTTCAATCAGCGCCGGTTTCCGAGCATGAATCGCTGTTCTGATGCTCTTGTATAATGTCGTCTCATCATAAACACGATAAAAGCTGAGGCTAAATCCTTTGGCTATCGCTTCATAATCTGGATTCACGAATTCTGTACCAAACACAGGATAATTATTACGTATTTGCCCCTCGCGGATGAGATTGAGAGCCGCATCGTTCATCAGCACAATGATAACTGGCAATTTTGTCTCATCCAGTAAAGAGAGTTCGCCCATCGTCATCGCTAATCCACCATCACCCGTGATACAAACAGTGACTTGTTCTGTAACCCGTGCTGCCGCAATTGCCGCCGGAAGTCCAAATCCCATTGCCGATAAACCATTCGAGACAAAATAACGATTCGGTGTTGAGGCTCTCCAATGGCGTGCGGTAAATATTTTATGTGACCCGACATCAGTTGTGATTGGCGTGTCAGGGGGTAGCAATTGATAGAGTGCCTCTAAACGGTATGCGGCAAGACTCGCATCTCATCGGCTGCGGCAGAAATAGATTGCTGTGCCAATGTCTCCTGAAAGCGACGGACACGCTTCACGCCCCATTCAACATTCGGTGTGGGTACATTCCGCGAGAGATTATCAAGAAATGGCGCAATTGACCCGACAAATTCATAGGATGCCTTTATTTTGGGAGCATTATTTTCCCATGGTGCAATCCAGATGAGGGGTTTTTGGCTATCCCATGGCTTAACTAGCTCGACAGCATCGAAACCCACAGCAATAATACAATCAGCTTCCTCTAATATCTGATAAGCTGCGTCTTTGGGTGCTAAGCCGATTGTTCCCACCCATAAAGGATGGTCAGAAGGGAGTGCGCCCTTGCTTTTGGGGGTATCAATGACAGGTGCATTGGCGACTCTCGCAAAATGCTCTAGTTCATCATACGGTTGCTCTGGTTCTAATCCTAATCCGACAATCACTAGCGGACGCTTTGATTGCTTTAGCAAACGAGACACCCCATCAAATCGCTGGTACTTGGGAGATGTTGCCTCGACTGTTAGAATCTCCTGTGGCTCATGCACTGCGCTTGTTAAGGCAACATCTTTCGCTAGGCTGAGATGTACAGGGCCCCGTCGCCCCTCTGTCATTGTGAGCATAGTCTCACGTAGCAGTGTATGGACATTTTGGCTTGTCACACCTTTGCTGAACAAAGTGACAGGGCGAAATACAGCTTGCAAGTCCAAAACTTGATGTGTGTGATAGTCAACAGTTGTAGAAGATGTTTCGGCAGTGATGAGTAATACAGGCGACCTATCGAGATAAGCATGTGCTATTCCTGCATAGGCATTTGTCGCGCCGGGTCCTAATGTCGTCAAAACAACGCCCAGCGTGCGCGTGAGCCTCGCTGTCACATCCGCCATATAAACCGCGCTGCTTTCATTCCGCACCAGTACAAAATCTATTCCTTGTCGACGAATAGCATCTAATAGAGGCAAATTCTCGCCACCGGGTAAGCCAAATACTGTCGTGATTCCAGCAAAAAATAATTGTTCAGCAATCGCTTCTGCTACAGTCTGCATAAATTATCTCCATGTCAAGATGAGGCAAATCGCCTAGAGAATAACATTTCTTGGGTAGAAAAGAAAAAGATGGTCGTCAATAATGATTAGCATAAATCTGTATCATACCTACAATCAATTTTGATTAGATTGTAACCATAAATTTTATCATTCGTTCCACACGAGGAAGTTCTAATGGCAAATATTCATGTTTCAATTTCGACAATTGTGAAGCGCCCTATTTCAGAAACATTTGAAACGATGACAAACCCTGATATGTTATCGCAATGGTTCACCTTGATAGATAGTATTCGAGATTACTCTGGGGAGTCGATTTTCGTGGGCTTGAAATATAAGACAGTTGGGCATTTTGTCGGACGCGAAATTATCAGCGATTGTGAAGTGCTGCAATACGATGTGCCGAATCTGCTTGTTTTTCAGAGCGAATCAAAAGCACTACTCGCCACGCATACATGGCGTTATCAAGCACTTGATTCTGGAACGAAAGTATCCATTAATCTGGAGGGCAAAACAAAGGGCTTTTTTGGTAGCCTCGCTATGCCACTACTGGGTGGTCAACTAGAAAAAGATATGGCGCGAGATTTAGAACGCTTCAAACAATTGATGGAAAAATGAGTGAAAAACCTTATAATGGTTTAATAAAAATGAGGATGATAGCATGGTTTTAGAGATTCATGCAGAAACAGCACCACTGAGAACATCACCTGATGGCGTGGTATATATTGGGCAAACTCGAATACCATTAGAAACAGTCGTTTCCGCCTTCAATGAGGGAGTCTCATCAGAAGAGATTGCCATGCAGTACCCAGCTTTGTCACTTTCCCATATTTACCAAACAATCGGTTATTACCTCGCGCATCGTGAAGAAATAGATGCTTACATTTCAGAGGCAGTCATTCATTCTGAACAAGTCTATACCGAAAATCAAGCACGATTTAATACATCTCAATTGCGCGAAAGACTGCTTCAACGTCAGTCCGAGAATAAGTCATGAAATTATTGTTAGACGAAAATTTCAACAACAATATCATGCGTGCCTTGCTTCAACGGCGCTCAGACTTGGAAGTCCTTCGAGTGCAAGATAAACCCGAAATAGCTGGCACAGATGACCCGACATTATTGGCGTGGGCGGCTGAACATGAATATATCTTATTGACACATGATGTTCGCACAATTACAAAATATGCTTACGAACGAGTTAAAGCAGGATTGCGAATGCCGGGTGTTGTTGAAGTAAAACGCATTGCTCCTATACCCAAAATAGTCGATGAACTGCTGCTCTTGATTGATGCGACTAATCCAAATGAACTTGAAGGTGTTGTCACCTACATCCCGATGTAATCAACCACTTGTAATCTCATGAACCGTTGCTATGATTAATATAACATCGAAATATCCATTGTAAGGAATCATGATGCACAAACGGATGATTTTGGGTCTCATTTTATTTTTTAGCGTGTTAATGCCTGTTATGGCACAAGATAATCTGTTGCAAAATGGCGGTTTTGATGAGGAACAATACAACCTTGTGAGTGTGTCGGCTGATGGGACACAATTCAATGTACCGATTGCATGGGGCGGCGTGAGTATCGTACAAAACGGTGGCTCAACATGGCAGAATATCCAGCCTAATGGTTTTCCACATACCTTCGGCTTTGTTCATGGAGGCAGCCGTTCATATAATATTTCACGCGGATGGGCAACTTTTACAGCTTATATTTACCAAACCGTCGCCGTTGTGCCAAATACCCCTATACGCGCTGGAGCATTCGCACAGATGCAAGGACACCCTTCTGCGGTAGCACGAGTCGGTATTGACCCCACAGGTGGCGTGAATCCCTTTGCTGATACCGTCATTTGGACAGAATCGTATGATAAAAATCGCTGGATTCAACTCGAAGTCTCGACAACAGCACAAGCTGATTTTGTAACACTATTTTTGTTTGCCACGCAGAGCGAACTCAATAACCCGAATGATATTTATTGGGATGATGCCTATCTACTCGGCGAAGCAGGCAATCCGACAGCACAACCAGAAGTCGCTGCTGCGCCTGTGGCAACGCAACAAATCGCAGAACCCCTATTACGCCTCAATGTTCGTGCAGGTGCTGGCACACAATTTTCACGGATTGGCGGCATTTCTGCGGGAGAAACCTATCCTGTAATTAGCATTGATGCCAATGGTTGGGTACAAATTGCCTTCAATGGTGGTGTGGGCTATGTGGCACGGCGTTATGTCGATATCCGCGATGGTGTGCCGACAGCCAGTAGCTCTACTCCGGTTACATCCAATGCGGCAACAGTCGCATCGCTCGAATTTTTAGTCAATTATCGACTCAATATGCGTGCTGCGCCCAATACGGAAAGCGCATTATTGCTACAAATCCCGTGGCAAGCGATTATTTTTGCCGTAGGTCGCACATCCGATAATGCATGGTTACAAGTGCAATATAACGGTCAAACAGGATGGGTCGCCGCCCGTTACGGACGTTTCCAATCGGGGCGCATCACAGATTTGCAAATTGTACAATAACTACAAAATCGGGGGACGTTAAGAACTGCGTTCCTCGCACTACAAATCTAGTTTATGGGTCTGCGTGATAATCTCTCTCATGGGTATTTTTATTCAAAACCTTTCTTTGCGTCTTTGCGTTGTGCATTTTCAAAAGACTTTTAGGATTCTACATTTACACTGTTTCCCGAAATTGCATCTCATACAATTTGGCATACAGACCATCACGCAACATCAGTTCTTCATGTGAGCCGAGTTCGGTAATACGCCCTTCGTTGATAACAGCGATACGGTGCGCGACCCGAATCGTACTCAGGCGATGAGCGATAATAACGGTTGTGCGATTCTGCATCAAGCGCGATAAAGCCTCTTGCACCAGATGTTCGCTTTCATTATCGAGGCTGCTAGTCGCTTCATCTAAGAGTAAGATACGCGGATTTTTGAGGATAGCGCGTGCAATTGCCACCCGTTGTCGTTGACCGCCACTGAGTTTCGTACCCCGTTCGCCAACAATCGTATCGTAATCGTCCGGCAATTTTTCAATGAAATCATGTGCATTAGCGGCTATCGAAGCGGCTATCAATTCATCTTCGCTGGCATCCAATCGTCCATAAAGAATATTCTCGCGGATTGTCCCCCCAAACAGTAAGGTTTCTTGCGGCACAATCCCGATTTGACTCCGTAAACTGCTTTGAGTCACATTCCGTACATCAAAGCCATCAACACAAATACTGCCACTATCTGTGTCGTAAAAGCGCGGAATCAAATTGAACATCGTTGATTTGCCTGCCCCACTGGGTCCCACTAAGGCGACAATTTCACCCGGCGCGATATCCAATTGAATATCATGTAAGACCTGTTGCCGTTCATCATAAGCAAAACTCACGCCGTCAAATGTGATGCGTCCCTCAATATCGCTCAGTTCAGTTGCATCACGATTATCGTGAATATCGGGCGCGGTATCTAAAATCTGAAAAACCCGTTTCATCGCGCCGAGTGCTTCTTGGAAAGACGAATATAGATTCACCAATACAGCGAAACTTCCCCCAACGGTCAAGCCATAAATCAAGAAAGCCACCAATTCACCCACAGCAAGACGATTGGCAATCACTTCGCGTCCCCCAAACCACACCGTTAATGATAATCCACCAAAACCGAGAAAGGCAGCGACGGGCCCAAACACTGAGCGCATTCGCAATAATTTCACGGCTGCTGTGAATGCACGGTCAATCGCGCTACTATAACGCTGTACTTCATACGATTCACGGGTAAAACTCTTCACTTCACGGATATTTTGCATTGCTTCTTCGGCAACAACCGTAGACCCTGCAATCGCATCTTGAACCTCAGTGCTAATGCGGCGCACATAAACCCCAAATAGCATCACAATTGCCGAAATAATTGGAATCTGAATCAAGATAAACATACTCAGCCGCCAGTTAATGACGAACATAATCACAATTGAGCCAATCAAAATCAGGCTTTGTTGTAAAAGTGATGTGATATTTTTCGTTAAGGCAGTTCGCATCGCCGTGACATCGCTGCTGATACGACTCACTAATTCTCCGACTCGGCGTTCAGTGAAAAAATGCAGCGACTGAGTATGCAAATGGGCATAGAGTTGTTTACGGACATCAACCATGATGCGCTCGCCGATATAGTTCAGATTGTAAGTTTCGACGAGACTCGTGATGGAGCGGATGAAAAACACAGCCAACAGAACCGCCGTGATAGTATTCAGTAATTCAGTATCTTGTTGCTCTAGTACAGTACTCAAAACACCCGGAATTTCGCCTACGCCACCAATCACTGCCGGAAAAACGAGGCTCAAGACAGCACTGCCCACAAGCGCGACTAATGCCACCATCAAGCGGCGGATATAAGGTCGTAAATAGGCAATCACACGCCCCCAACGCAGAGTCACATCAGGAACTTCACGTTTATCTTTGTTTGTTTTTGCTTGCCCATGTCTGCGCCGCATAAAACTCATATTGATATGCTTTCTCATTATTTGTGATGTTTGTCACATATTGCCACGAACAGCCTATTGCTGTACATATCGACTGTATGTATGTTGGCTGAAATATTCATCTTTGATTTTGTCGCATATCATACTTGATGCAAGTGGGAGCTATATTATTATTGACAAAACGGACTATAGTCCATTTGTGTTCATTTTTTACTCACTTTCTTCATCAGGAATATAGAGGTTTTCCATGATGTGCTTTTTGAGGATATCGGATTGTACGAAAATACCGTGTCCTGTGACGGCAATCATCCCATTCGGCAATTTTGCTTCGCATTCAGCGAATACTTTACGTCCCTCAGTGTGGTCAATCCATGCTCGTACTGTAATTTCTTCATTTAAGGGGATATGAGACTTGTAATTGTATGTCATTGTGACAGTATAACCCGGTGTCTCCTGTTCAGCCGCAGCAGTCCCCATTGCTTCATCTAAAACGACGGCAATTGCCCCACCGTGTAAAATGCCTCTGCCACCCTCCTTACTCTCATCGAAAGTAATCGTTGCAAAGACTGATTTATCCTCGTCTACATGAAAACGTATTCCGAAACCTTGTGGTGGTGGGCTTGTCAAAAAACGTGTTCCGGGGAAGTGTGATATTTTTGTCATTATGCCTCCATATCCATACGAATAAATAGACCTTTTGCTTCGGTGGCAATCGTACCATCGGCTAATATGATTTGTGCTTCTGTAAAGACTTTGCGTCCTTCAATTTTGATGACTTGACCGACTATTGTTACTTCGGTCTCAAGAAACACAGGCGCACGATAAGAAATATCCATTTGCACTGTAAAAGCAGGCAAACCGACTTCATGGGCTGCGGCGGCAGTCATCGCTTCATCTAACAAGGCTGCAATCGCGCCACCATGAGCGATTGTCGGGGGTCCTTGTTGTCTTTCTGAGAATGTATACTTTGCTGTAAATATGTCCTTACTTTCATCTTGACTATGCGAAAACTGAATACCAAAACCATTTTCCCAATCGCCACCCACAAAGTTAGACCCTGTAAAATCAAATTTGCTCATGATTTCTCTTTCAACACAGCAGGGAAAAGCGTATACCATTCTGTCGCTTTGACCACATCGTCTAATTTCACTTGATCAAGTACCGTATGGGCATATTGCTCTTCGCCGGGTCCAAAACCAATCGTTGGAATATGTGCCTTGCCTGCCCAATAAATGCCGTTCGTGGAAAAATCCCATTTCGAGATTTGCGATTCAATCGCTACTTGTTTTGAGGTTTCTAGCCCCATTTGTACAAAAGGATGGTCTTCAGGCATCAACCATGTTGGATAGACCATCTCTAGCGGAAAGACGAATCCGGTATAACTTGGCTCATCAAATTCAGGAATTTTAATAGTGATATCGTCGCGTTCACCGATTAATGCTTGTAACTGCTTGAGTTCTTCATAAGCATCTTCTCCGGCAATTAAACGGCGGTCAACGTAGATAGTCACGGCACTCGGAACCACATTACGGCTGCCAGCATGGACTTCAAGGTGTGTAACCGTGATTCGCGCTTGCCCAAGAAAGTCATCATTCGGTAAGTCGTCTTGTCGCTGCTTGATTTGCTCGATGATTGGCAGTATTTTATAGAGGGCATTATCGCCTAAGTGATTACTTGCCGCGTGGGAACTCTTGCCCTTTGCCGTAATCTGATACTCCACGCGCCCTTTTTGTCCGCGTGATATATTGAGATTGGTCGGTTCTCCCACCACAACATAGTCAGGATGAATACCTTCGGTCACCACAAAGGCATTCGCAGCACCGCCTTCGTTAACTTCCTCAATATTGCCGAAGTAGTAGACCGCCATATTATCGGGAATCAATCCTAAATCACGGGCAATCGCTAAACCATACATCATGCTCGGCGTGCTGGCTTTTTCATCACATGCCCCACGTGCATAGAGAAAGCCATTTTCTTCTTTGCCCTCAAATGGATGCCAATCCCATTCGTCAATGTCGCCTATACCAACCGTGTCGAGATGGCTATCATAGAGCAAATGAACTTCGGCATCTTCGCTCCCTATGCGCCCAATGATACAGCCCATTTTATCCCACCAAACAGCATCATAATTGAGTTTTTTCAGTTCAGCTTCGACACGTTTAGCAACCGCGCCAATATCACTATCGGTACTCGGAATCGCCACAATCTCACGGAAGAAACTTAGCATTTCCTCACATTTTGATTCAACTTGCGCCTTTATTTTTTTGATGATTGTCTTATCGACCATATTTGACCTTTACACAAAATCGGGCGAGGCACGCCTAGCCCCTACTATAACTATTTCCAGAATCCAACATGCACCTGTGCCGCTTCATCTTCAAAAATAGAACCAATGACTTCAATCGGACGAGTACCACTCTGAAAAACCTGTCTGCATGTCAATGTCAAGCCGCCGGACGCAAATTCACGCAGTCTGGCATTGCTACACGCAAATACAACACGCCCTATTCCTGACCAGTAAATCGCGCCGCTACACATAGCACAGGGTTCGGTACTCGCATATAATGTACAGTCTGCTAAAAAATCCGCATCATATTTGGATGCCCCCGTAACCGCCAGAATACTTTCGGGATGTTGTGACAAATCATTATACGTATTGACCGCATTTTGCGCCTTCAACAAAATTTCACCATTGTGAACCAGTATTGACCCAAACGGGTGATTGCCATTGCGTTTCGCCTCTTGCGCCAACCGAATACACTCACGAATATAAGGATAATGTTCTTCGTACAACTAAATTTCCCCTTCTAAAAACCACACTTTTTGCCGATGCTTCGGTTTGACTTTTTCCATATACTGTTTATCGCGTTCCAAATTCAAATCTCTAGCGGCAATCCACCTATTAGACAAAAATTCGTTAACAGACAAAAATACCCATTCGATTGTATTACTACGAACATCTTGCCATACACCGACCCACTGCCAGTCATCCAGAGGAAAAATATCAGAGAGTTGCTCCCAAATATCGTACTGCCCCTCTAATTTCACACGGGGTAATTGCCCCTTTGTAAATTCAGATAAAACACGCCGCCGCGAAGAATCAACAATCATACTCACTACAAAAATCTGAAACTGTGGAAACTTAGGTTCAGGTCTGCCGGATAGTAAATTTTTTAGCCAACGCCAACGTAATTGCAAATCAAGTTTGATGAGTTCTAATTGTGATATTTCAATTGTGCGGATGACAGCTTTAGTCGAATAAGCATCATCAATATAAAACTTGCCGAATGGGATTTCGGGCAGTTTATCCCGTGCAAAAAATTGATTGGCTAAAGTTTCGTCTGTTTTGCTGAGTAATTCACCACCGATAGGCTTGGCACGATAGAGTACATTTGTCCGACTGCGCCCCTGTTGATAATACAAGCCAACAGCGCGTTCTATCTTGACCTCTAATCCGGTTTCTTCACGGACTTCACGGGCAGCCGATTCGTGAATCAATTCACCAGAATCAACCCGTCCACCCGGCAACGCCCATGTACCGAAGTCGCCACGTTTCGAGAGCAAAATTTCGTTTTTTTCGTTGATGACGGCTACTCGTGTTCCCAAGCGCATAAAAGACACTAATCATCATCTCCCATCTCCATTGACGAGGCGTTTCGACAATTTGTTATGTTGCTCAATCAAGACAGGCAAATCAAGTGTCGCTAACTGCCCTTCGCTGACAACGACTTTGCCATTGATGACTGACACATCGACACTCTGCGGATGACAGAAAAGCAGTGCTGCAACAGGGTCATGTTGCGCGCCGGCAAATGCCACATCATCCAAGCGATACGCTACAAAATCAGCCGACATGCCTTTCGCCAGATACCCTACATCATCGCGTCCGAGTACCGATGCACTGCCACGAGTTGCAATTTCTAGTGCTTCGCGTGCGGATAACGCTGCCGGATTCTCTTCGCGTACCCGTTGTAATAACATCGCCTGACGCGCTTCGCTGAGGAGATGCCCACTATCATTAGACGCTGACCCATCAACACCGAGACCAACCTTGACTTTTGCATCGAGCATCGCCCGAATCGGAGCAATACCACTCGCAAGCCGCATATTCGATGACGGGCAGTGGCAAATGCCTGTTCCGGTGCGACCAAATAAGCCAATTTCTGCCTCATTCAGTTTGACACAATGCGCGTGCCAGACATCATCACCCACCCAACCGACAGATTCAACATAATCGCCGGGACGCTGCCCAAAAACTTCTAAGCCATAATCAATATCTTTGACATTTTCTGCGAGATGAGTATGCAGATGCACGCCATAACTGCGAGCAAGTTTAGCCGATTCGCGCATTAAATCTTGTGATACAGTAAATGGTGAACAGGGCGCAACCACAATTCGCAGCATACTATGACGGTTTTTATCGTGATACTGCTCGATAATGCGGCGTGTATCTTTCAAAATAAACGCCTCATTTTCGACCACGCTATCCGGTGGCAATCCACCCTGACTCTCGCCAACACTCATTGACCCCCGTGCGGCATGAAAGCGAATACCGATTTCTTGTGCAGCACGAATCTGGTCATCAAGTGTACTGTCATTGGGGTAAATATAGAGATGGTCACTCGAAGTCGTACAGCCCGACAGCATTAATTCTGCCATTGCCAGCCGTGATGCCGTGTAAATGTGTTCGCCACGCAGCCGCGCCCATATCGGATAGAGAGTTGTCAGCCAATCAAATAATTCATTGTCTTGGGCAATGACGCGAGTCAAGGTCTGTACCATATGATGATGTGTATTAATCAAGCCCGGAATGACAATATGCTGCGATAAGTCCAGCACACTATCGGCTGTTTCGTCAGGCATATCGTCCCCTGTTCCAATCGCTTCAATGATGCCATCACGCACAAAAATCGCGCCATTAGCAATTTCGTGGCGTTCATCGTCCATTGTCACAAGTGTATGAATATTTTTTACCAGAAGTGTCGCCATAATAACCTGTTTCTTGTAGGGGCATAGTGCACTATGCTCACCTAAGTCGATTTTATGTGAAACAGTCTAACGCGATATGGCAGTGACAACAAGGTAATTATTCAGCTATCCATACGTTATTTAGTATCTATTCAGCTATCCGTGAGATTTTTCGGACAGGCAGAAGCCAGTCCCTACAATTTGCCTTTTTTGAACCTATCTTCGTGTCCTTCGTACCTTCGTGGTGAATTTTTTAGCATTTTCTCATGGATAGGTGAACTGT
>JAUZRW010000187.1 GCA_030950085.1 Anaerolineae bacterium | reverse complement strand
GGACTAAGCCATCCCAGAAAAATCATGATATTCAAAACCCTGACCGCTATCAAGGGCCTTGCGAGTTGCATTCTGCTGATAGTCCCAATTAGGGATTTTGCGCCCGACATACGTAACGCCATCCACAATGCGATTGAGGAGCGATATTTTGCTTCATTTGTGGCGTTGGTAGTATTTGGCTTGTCATTCAATTGTATCGTGTTGGGTTCATGAATAGTGGTGACAACTATAGAGAGTCTTGTGAGATGGTGTCAATGGTAAGTAGCGTCCCTCCTAATTTTGCCTATGAAATGCACCTATAGCCTGACTACCTGTTTTGTCGGATAGAAACCTGCCATATGCGAGTATTATTTTCATATGGCAGATTCCAGTTGTTAAACTACTCGGTCACTAACATCTCACTCATTACAGCATAAACCATGTATGCTGTTTAGTCCTCGTGTTCTTCATCAGAGTCACCATCATCATGGTCATCACTGCCATCATCATGGTCAGAGTCGCCATCCATGTCCAAATTGCCTCCCGTGAAGCTGCGGTCATCGCCCAAATAGTCTGCCAAAAGCATTGCTGCATCTTGCAGTTCGCCAGATTCGATATGCGCCATCACATTATCGCTGAACTCGCGTGTTTCGTCTGTAGCGTAGTTTTCGGAATAGTCGATGATAAAGTGCAGTGCAATATCGGCATTATCAGTGACAGCCGCCTCATATGTGATTTGTAGGGCAATGGTACCGGGGTCATCGCTAAAATCGCCAACATCTGTCACGGTAGATTCCACAATTGCACTAGCGCCTTCCAAATCACCTGATATTACCAAGTCAAAGGCTCCTTGCATGACGGCAAGATGCCCAGCTTCTACCAACTCAAGGATGTGTGCGGTCTGATGTATTGCCATTTCTGTATCGTCAGCTTGTAATGCTAACCAGAGCAGCCAGTGATGTGCAAAATTGACATCATGCACTCTGAGACCGCCGTGTTCACCGCTGTGTGCATCGACCACCTCTATTGTTTCAGCATCAGCGTGTTCAGCATCGGCATGGTCATCTTCTTCCTCTGCCATACCCTCCATATCATCCATTGTTCCGAGACTGGATACATAGGCAACAATGGCATCCAAATCTTCCGCAGAAACTTGTGCTGGGCTAAAGACTGGCATGATGCCGATAGGGGCGCGTACTTGCCGCCGCACTTGGAAACTGCTATGTCCTGCTAATGTCGGCGCAATATCTGTACCAACACCGTCTATTCCATGACAACCGACACAACCCGTTTGCAGGAAGAGTCCCGCACCGCGTTCAACCAGTACCATATCCATACTATCGGCATCATCAGTGCCAGTGTCTTGCGCTGCAGCTACCCAAACAAATGTAAGACTTACTAACAAAACAACTATCCATAATATTGCTTGAAAACGCTTCATAAAATACAAACTCCTTTTGTTTGTTCTGTTGTCTACTATTGATAACTGATAATTCCCTTATTGTAAACAGAGATGCAGTAATCCATAGCATGTAAAAATTCATACTGCATCTGAGTATACAGTCATTTATTGTTTGGCTTTGTTCATCTTGAGTGATTGTGATGTTTGGCAGGGATAGAAAGTGAACTTGTAATCCAACCGCCAGCGCCGATAACTTGGCGGTGAGTAATCATGCTATTTGACATGGATAGAACCCTATCATTGTCATGGGTGTAATTTTTCACAAAGCTTTATGATGGAGGCAAATAAAAAGCAGATCCAAAGGGGTATCAGATGAAAAATATTGTGATATTGGGAGCAGGAACAGGCGGCACAATGGTCGCTAACAAATTAGCCCATGACTTGTCCCCAAATGAATGGAAAATTACGATAGTGGACAAAGACCCACGCCACTTTTATCAACCCGGTTTTCTATTCATCCCATTCGGCATTTATACAGCCAATGATGTCATCAAGCCCAAGAAAAACTTCTTGCCATCAACCGTGAACTATGTGATTGGCGAGATAGAAATTATTGAGCCAGCGCAAACACAGGTCACGTTAACAGATGGTAGCGTGTTGCCCTATGACTACCTTGTGATTGCTACCGGAACACGTCTCGCGCCGGAAGAGATAGAGGGTATGATGGGCGACGGATGGTATAAAAACATCTTTGATTTCTATACGCTGGAAGGTGCCACATTACTTGCCAAACATCTGGATAAATGGCAAGGAGGGCGCTTGGTCGTCAATGTGGCAGAGATGCCGATTAAATGCCCTGTCGCACCACTGGAATTTCTATTCTTGGCGGACTGGTACTTCACTGAAAAAGGGATGCGCGATAAGGTCGAACTGATTTATGCCACCCCATTACCGGGTGCCTTCACAAAACCAGTTTCGACAGCGGTGCTGCAATCCACACTGGATGACAAAGACATTCGAGTTGAAACAGAATTTGACATCATGGAAGTCGATAATGAGACACAAGTCATTCGCTCTTATGATGAACGCGAAGTCGCGTATGACTTGCTGGTGACAATCCCAACCAATATGGGCGCGAAAGCCATTATCAACAGTGGATTAGGCAATGAATTAGGCTTTGTTCCGACTGACCCAAGAACCTTGCAATCCAAACACCATGAGAACATCTTCGTGATTGGAGACGCGGCGAATGTGCCGACTTCAAAGGCAGGTAGTGTGGTGCATTTTGAACTGGAGACAGTGATTGAGAATATCAAAAACCATATGGCAGGTTTACCGCTTGAACCCACATTTGATGGACACGCGAATTGCTTCATCGAAAGTGGACATGGGAAAGCCTATCTCATCGACTTCAATTATGAGACACAGCCGCTTATGGGGCATTATCCTATACCGCGAGTGGGTCCTTTCACATTGTTGGAAGAAACTCGCGCAAATCATCTCGGCAAACTGGGCTTTAAGTGGGCGTATTGGAATATGATGCTCAAAGCACGTCCGATGCTTGTATCTAATCAGATGAGTATGGCTGGCAAAGTGCCAGTTTCCGAAAATTAGATATCAAATTGTAGCGATACAAAACCGCTACAACAAAACAATGATAAGAATTGCAATATACACATATCAACCAAAGTGAGGAATGACAATGACAAGCCCAAACATACTCGAAAATGTGACATTCGATAGTGATGGCTTCCTAGAGGATTATCTCGATTGGACACCCGATATCGCAGAGGGCATCGCCGCAGAAGAAGGCATTGTTCTGACTGACCGTCACTATATTGTCATCAACTATGCGCGGAAAATCTTTGCGGAAACCGGTGACGCGCCGACCATGCGCGGTATCACTAAAAACACCGATGTTAGCACCAAAGAACTATATGCCCTTTTCCCGAAGGGACCAGCAAAGAAAGCCGCCCGTATTGCTGGCTTGAAGAAACCAACGGGTTGCATCTAACAATATCTAACCGTGCGGAGGACGTGAAAAATCACGTCCCTACGGTTCAAAAATCATATGTCATAGGGACAGGCTTCTGCCTGTCCGAAGGAATCAGACGACAAGGGGAATAAATAGCGAATCGCTTAATTTATCAGGAGGCATCTCATGACAACACCGACTTTAGAAGCAACATCACCCGTCATTGAAGAAAAAACCCGTAAGTTGTGCATTATCTGTTCCAAAGGGTCGCTCGATATGGCTTATCCACCACTTATCTTGGCGAATGCAGCCCGTATGAGTGGCATTGAGGTTGATTTGTTTTTCACCTTCTGGGGGCTAGACATGATCAACAACAAGAAGGTCGATAAACTCAGTGTGACTCCGCTAGGCAACCCAAGTATGGGTATTCCGCCAGCAATTGGGGCAGCACCGGGTATGGGCATTTTTGCATCGCACATGATGAAGAAGCAAATCGAGGACTTGGATTTTCCAGAAGTACGCGAATTTCTTGAAATTCTCTCCGATTCGGGTGCGAAACTTTATGCCTGCAAGATGTCGATGGATATGATGAAATTGACCGATGATGACCTTGTAGAGGGTTGCGAAGTCATCGGCGCAATGGAGTTTATGGACTATTCTGAGGGCGCACAAGTTTTGTTCGTCTAAGCAGCAAGTGCAGCGTCATATATTATCAGGGGGCGAATACTTACTGTTCGTCCCTTTATTATGTTTTATGAGTCTTATCGTCTTGGACGATAAATTCTACTGGACAGCGCGAGAGATAACTCAGTTCTTCTGCCAGTTGCCGATATTGCGGCAGCGCAAAAACGGCGGTCTCATAGAGCGAATAGATACGGACAAGACCATCGGGCTTGTTGGGATGTAAGATGTTATCGAGTTTACCGGACACCCGTTCAACCGCCAACACACGCCGAAAACTACTGGTATCGAGTTTTGCTTGTACTTTATCATCATGCAGCACAATCAACATATGCGGCAGCAAATACAAGTCTACTGCTTGACCGACTGTGATTTCGCCCTGCAAATTCTCTTCAACCATGCGTGCCGAAATGAGACCAATCGGTTTGGAGATGGGTCTATCAATGTTGAGACGCGCTGCTGGCAAAATACGTTGTAATACGTTTGTCAAAAATACCATGTCGGATTGTGCGAGCCGCAGATGCAGCAAACGCCATTGCTGACTCGCTTCAATATGGATGACAATTTGCGCTGTTCCATCATCAGCGACTGTTACCGCAGTCACCCACTGTATCAGTGCAAATCGAAACAAGCGTGCTTGCCCATCTCCATTATCGCGCAGTGTCAAACCGTCATGCGTGAGTTGTAAGTCACTAAATGCGCCGTATGCAGCACTATCCCCTGCTTGAGTGATACTGTAGAGTCCGCCAACTGCAATGGATGAGACGACTTTTTCATCCGATTCTTCTGTATTGACAGGGATGGCTTGCGCTGATTCGAGTTTCAAACGTTGGGATAAGAACCACAAACTACCGGTGGTCACTAATATCAGCAATGCTGCTTCAAACATAGGGTATCATTTCTATACGGACAATGACTATTCTATATGTCTATACGCTTTTTTGTGATGAAATGGCGCATCACATCTCTATCTAAACATATTTATCTTTATTTTGCATAAATCTATTTAGGTGAGGTTGCGCGTTCGAGAGCGCACGCCTCTACATGAGAACACGTATCTCGTAAGACTGAAACGGGTTCTACTAAAATAAAGGAGGTGAGATGATGCGACGGTACTGGATAATCGCTGCTATGCTTGGATTTTTCTTGGCGGGATGTTCATCGCAAAGCGCACAATCCAACGAGAGTCCTTATGAGCTAGAAGATATTTACTATTATCTGCAAGCCGTCAGCGATATGGAGTCTCGTGGCGTTCTATCAAGCCAAGATGCAGCGACTCAGCGAGGGTTTTATCTGGCTGAGGCTCAAGTGATTAGCGGACAATCGCTAACAGAGGCTCAAGTCGCGGACAGTATATTCAGCGATGATGGGCAAAGTTGGTTACGCTTCCTCAACTTCGTTAATCTGATTTGGGTTTTTGCAAGCCTCATCATTGTACTGTCGTCAGTGTGGATATTCGCTAAGTACATTTTTCCAGTATTAAAGCGAATTCCGATTATTGTCTACGAGATTTTGTTATATATGGCTTGTGCTGCCTTCATCTTCGGCGGTTTGTCTCTGGAAATTAACATCCGACAGTTTGTAGCCTTGCCGAGTGTATTGGGTTTGATTTTCTTGTTGCCATTTTCCTATGCGCGACATTTCGCCCAACAGCCGTTCAAAACAACGGAAGTTGTCATAGACGAAACGGGGCAAAAAGTCGTCACAGACGCGCAAGAGGCAGAACGAAAAGCACGTCAACAACAGACGCTACATCGTATCCGACGTGATTTCATGCTGCAAAGTATCATACTAACGCTCATTTGGGGTGCAATAGCGATTGCCTACGAGAGCGTGCTGATTGGCTTCATGACGGTTATTGTGCTGATGGCAGCCTTAGTATTGTCGCCATTTGTGCCATTTATCGTTAAGCGGATTGGCTTCATGCCCTATGATATCGGGGCAAGTGTGCTAGTCGTGAGTTTTGTACTGGTCATGATTTTCTTGGTCGGCGAAGTGTTGACTATTCGTGGGATTTATGCCGACATTTTTCAGCCGGGAGTCTTTTGGATTGGGACAGATGCTTATTTTGCGGCTTTGGCTGTGTTGGCGGCGCGGCGCTATCATCGGGGCAATCGTGGGCGCTTTATACGCTGGCAAATTGTATCTATCATATCGGGATTAACCGCTATTTTCATTGGCAGCTATTGGAATATCCCCGTGATACAAGAGATTGCTGGCACGTATTTCTTGATTTATATTCTCGAAAAATATATCGAAATGCAAAATTGGCGCAAACACTGGGCATGGGCTTCGCTTGGATTGGGTTTAATTCTCTATCTGGCGGCATTGCTGATGAATATGTATCCGCAATTTTTCTTGTTGCAATAAACAAGGGTTCGCTATTGTCACTATGAGGTCGAACGAGTAATATTGTGCGCCTTGTCTGGCATTTAGCCATTGGAGTTAAGAATAATCATGCCACCTATCATCTACAATACTGTCGGGACAATCGGCGTATTCGTAATATTACTGACCTATTTTCTGCTACAAACAGGTCGTATTCAGTCGGAACAAGTGCTGTATTCACTACTCAATCTGGTGGGGGCAAGTATGATATTGTTCTCGCTGTTTTTCGAGTTCAACCTGCCGTCATTTTTTGTGGAGGTCTTTTGGGTAGCGATTAGCTTAATGGGTCTCTGGCGCAAACGCGACAAGTTGACCCTTTCCACATAACAGTCACTTCAATGTGCAAAAATACACCTTAGAGGAAATCAATGTCCAGTAAATACCTGATTGTCGGACTTGGCAATCTCGGACGCAAATATAGCCAAACGCGCCACAACGTCGGTTTCCATGTTGTGGATGAATTGGCAAAACGACATAGCATCACTAATTTCACAGCACAGCGCAAGGCATTAATCGCTACGGGTCAGATTAATGATAAAAGTGTGATTCTGGCAAAACCACAGACATTCATGAATCTCAGTGGCGAAGCAGTACGTGCCTTAGTGGATTACTACAAAATCGACTTGGACAATATCATTGTTAGCCATGATGACCTTGATTTACCGTTGGGGACACTTCGCTTGCGGAAATCCGGTGGGCATGGGGGGCAGAATGGGGTACGGAATACGATTCTGCATCTTGGCACAAAAGATTTTGGGCGTGTGCGCTTTGGTATTGGGCGACCCCCTGGCAAGATGCAAGCCAGCAGTTACGTTTTGCAGAAATTCACAGCGAATGACCAAATCCTCGCTCAAAAAGTGGTGGAAACGGCGGCTGATGCAATTGAATTTTGGCTCAATAATGGCATGGAAGCGGCAATGTCTAAATTTAATGGCGATATCAATGAGGCGCAGAAAAAGACCAAGCCTAAGCCGCATGAACAGCTTAAACTAGCAGAACGCGCTCATGAGTTGAATCCGAATGACCCCAAACCGCTTGAAGAGATGGCACGCTATTATAAGATGCTACGCCGCCTAGGTGATGCTGCACATGCTCATCTACAATTAGCGGAATTGTATCGTGCGACGGGAAATACGATGCAGATGATTCGGCAATGGGAACTCGCCAGCCGTGTTCGTCCGATGTTGATAGAGGTACGTGAAGAAATTGCCCGAACATACGAAGCCGAGAGCAACAAAAAACGTGCCGTTATGACGTGGCTTTCACTGGCGGAGTATCACGAAAAACAAGGTCATATGGAAGCTGCGATGCAAGCAGTTGATGAGGCACTGCGCGTTAATCCTCAACACCCGAAGGCAATTGCCATGCATACTGAGTTCAAGGAAAAACTCACGCTGTAAATGACTGCTTCAATATAACCCAAAAATAACCCAAAAAGGCGCATCATATCGACACGCCTTTTGTTGACTGTTATATTCGGGCGCACACGTGGGTACGCCCCTACGATATCCGGGTTACAACGCTTTATGTTACACGATGGCAAGCAACCCAATGCCCGGGACTGACTTCGATTAATGATGGGTCAGGCTCATGATAGCACAGTTCAAAGGCTACCGGACAGCGCGTGTTGAAGTTACAACCATGCGGCGGATTTGAGGGGTTGGGCAAGTCGCCACGAATGATGATGCGGCGGCGTTCACTCTCTATACTGGGGTCGGGTTCTGGGACTGCCGAGAGTAGTGCCTGTGTGTAGGGGTGTAAGGGATTATCGTAGACCTCTGCTGTTGTGCCGAGTTCAACGATTTTACCGAGATACATCACGGCTACACGGTCACAAATATGGCGTACCATCGACAAATCGTGGGCAATGAAGAGGTATGTCAAGCCAAATTCTTCTTGTAGCTCTTCCATCAAGTTGACAACCTGTGCCTGAATCGACACATCCAAAGCTGAAATCGGTTCATCGGCTACGATAAAACTCGGTTGTAAGGCTAAGGCACGCGCAATACCAATCCGTTGCCGTTGCCCACCGGAAAATTCATGGGGATAACGATTGATAAAATATGGATTCAGCCCGACACGCTCTAGTAGGCTTTCGACATATTCTTGGCGTTCATTTTTATTGGGATAGAGCTTGTGGATAGTCAGGGGTTCACTGACGATACTCCCCACAGTCATGCGCGGATTCAGCGATGCAAAGGGGTCTTGGAAGATAATCTGCATATCGCGGCGCATATCGCGCATATCATGATTATTCATCGTCGTGAGTTCACGACCTTCAAATTGCACCGAGCCATCTGTCGGTTTATAAAGCTGTAAAACAGTGCGCCCTGTTGTTGATTTGCCACAACCGGATTCACCAACAAGACCGAGTGTTTCCCCTCGTAATACATCAAAACTAATCCCATCGACTGCTTTCACAGCGCCCACTTGCCGTTGAATAATAAAACCGGCATTAATCGGAAAATGTTTTTTCAAATTGCGGACACTGAGGATAACATCGCCGCCTTCTTCTTTTTTCTTACGTGTTTCTTGTACTTGCATATCCATTAGGCTGTTTCCTCCGCACCTGCTGCTGCCGCTTCCTTCTTCAATTCTTCACGCAAATCATACCACGCTGCTGCCAGATGCTCAGGATGCCCATCTTTCACAGGTTCAAGCGGTGGCATCTCGACAAAACACCGTTCTGTGGCATATTGATTACGGATAGCAAAGGGGTCGCCGGCTGGGGGTTTCCGCATATCGGGCGGTGAGCCTTCAATTTGAATCAGCTTCTCATTGCTACCATCCAAACGCGGCAAGGAGCGCAACAAACCGAGTGTGTAGGCACTGCGCGTATCTTGGAAGACAACCCGTGTCGGGCCCCGTTCCATGATGCGCCCACCATACATCACCTGAATATTATCGGCGATACCAGCGACTACACCTAAATCATGCGTAATCCAGATAATTGCCATATTAAATTCGTCTTTGAGTTGCTTGATGAGTTCGATAATTTGCGCTTGAATCGTGACATCCAGTGCTGTTGTGGGTTCGTCTGCCAGCAGCAATTTTGGATTACACGATAAGCCCATGGCAATCATCACCCGTTGGCGCATCCCACCAGAAAATTGATGCGGATAGTTGTCCAGACGGGTTTTTGCATCAGGGATACCTACCAAATCTAGCAATTCGGCAGCACGACGACGCGATTGGTCATTATTCATACCCAAATGCAATTTGAGTGATTCTGTGATTTGTGTCCCGATGGTCAACACAGGGTTGAGCGAGGTCATCGGGTCTTGGAAAATCATGGCAATTTCTTTACCACGTACCAGCCGCATTTGTTCGGTTGATAATTTCAGCAAATCACGCCCTTCAAACATCACCGACCCTGATTCTACCTTGCCGGGTGGTGATGGTATCAGTCCCATCATAGCGAGTGCGTGGACACTTTTACCCGAACCGGATTCGCCCACGATACCTAATGTCTCGCCTTCATGGAGGTCATAAGATACGCCATTGACTGCATAGACAGTGCCTTCTTGTGTGTAGAATCTCACTGTGAGATCCCGCACTTCCATTAACACGCCCAAGAGATTGTCTCCTCATATAAAAAAAATTTAATGTTCAAGTGCTGTATGATAGCAGATTATCTGCTTGTTTGAAACAAAGAATGAGTCTGCAAGTAAATGTGCATCTTGTCAAGCGAGATAAATTCACTCATCCATCTGACTGTATCCTAACGCCCTTTTGTGAACTTGTCATGAGGTTTGTATCGAATTGGTATCGCGCTATTTCGCCATTGTCGGCTAATGACGGTATAATCAGATAGTGTGACAAGTTTATGTGAGGGAATAGCATGTCTAACCTCTCCCCCAACCCCTCTCCAAAGCATTCGAGAGGGGAGCAATCAAAAGGGATTATGTATAATGTCGGCGATAAATGACTACAGCAAAGATATTGAGGCGAAGTTCAAGTCGAATAAGGCGACGGAACATACGTATCGCCGTGATTTAGAAGTGCTGCTAGAGACGATTGGTGGCAATAATGTACAAGTCATCAATGAACCGAAGCGCAACGGCAGCAATGCGCCCGATTATTATATTAGCCGCGATGTCTTGACGATTGGTTTTGTCGAGGCGAAAGATATTGATAAAAATCTGAGCCTTGTCGAAAATAGCGAACAACTGCATCGTTACCGCCAAGCCTATAATAATTTGCTGCTGACCAATTATCTTGATTTTCGCTGGTATGTCGAAGGCGAATTTTTTGAGCAAGTGACGATTGGCACGCTCGACAAAGGCAAAATTCGTTTTGATAGTGACAAGTTTGATGCCCTCGCTGGGATGCTGCGCCGTTATTATGCTACCGAAGTGCCGGAAATCATCAGCCCGGAAGATTTGGCACGGCGCATGGCAAAGATGACCCGTGAATTGGCACAACTCATCGTAGAGGCACTCGATAATACAGACAATCCACCCAAAGATTTAATCAGCAAAAAAGAAGCGGTTGCCCGTGTTTTATTGCCCAATCTGGACAATCGCCAATTTTCAGATATGTACGCGCAGACCATCGCCTACGGTTTATTTGCCGCTCGCGCCCGTTATACTGGCAAGCCCGAAAAATTCACACTGGAAACAGCTTTTTTCCAATTGCCGAAGACCAATCCATTTTTAGGCAAATTATTCCAGAATATCGCTGCCGAACTCGATACACGGGTGAAATTTATGGCGGATGTGATTGCCCAATTGCTTGCCTATGCTAAGGGCTTAGATGATGTGATTGCCAATTTTGGACATAGCACACGCCAAGCCGACCCCGTGATTCACTTTTATGAAACGTTCCTCAATGCCTATGATGCGACGCAACGCGAACGGCGCGGAGTCTATTACACGCCCGAACCGGTGGTCTCGTATATCGTTCGTAGTGTTGACCATATTTTGCGCGAGACATTCGGGCGCAATGAGGGATTAGCCGATAAAGAAACGCTGATTCTTGACCCCGCCACAGGCACAGGCACATTCCTCTACAAAGTCATTCAAGAGATACACGATAGCATGGCGGGCAATAGGGGCATGTGGCAATCTTATGTCCAGAAGAATTTGCTGAAACGCTTATTCGGCTTTGAGTTGCTGATGGCACCCTACACTGTCGCTCATATGAAACTGAATTTGCTACTCGGTGAATTGGGTTACAACTTTGAATCCGATGACCGTCTCGGCATTTACCTGACCAATACGCTCGAAGAGAATGTACAGCAAGCGACATTGCCCTTTGCCGAATACTTGACTGATGAGGCAAATGCCGCCACCGAAATCAAGAAAAAGAAAGAGATTATGGTGGTACTCGGTAATCCACCTTATAGCGGACACAGTGCCAATCGTAGTCGTGATGAACAAGGTAAATTTACATGGATTGGGCGTTTACTTGATGATTATTATAAAGTTGATGGTGAACCCCTAGGCGAACGCAATTCCAAG
>JAUZRW010000186.1 GCA_030950085.1 Anaerolineae bacterium | reverse complement strand
TCTGCCCACGCATCTCCAAGATGATGTCAATCAGTTGTTCTTTATTCAGTTGTCTCAATTGCTCGCGTATCTCATTCATGTTTCAGATTGTACCATCTTTTCTCAATTTCCGTTACAATACCCCTGAGCAGTTACAAATTTAATTAAACAAACCCTGTTATCCCTTCCCTATTGCGGTCAGGATATGAGTGGCAGTAATTGTCGTTTTTCAGTATCAATGATGCCCTTATCTGTAAATTTGACATACGGACTGACACTGAGTCCCATGATAGATAGTGTCAGGAACGGACGGGCATGGTCAACACCGAGTTCTCTCAATGCGGACTGTAGCGTGTCTAGTTGATGTGCCACAATGGGAACAGGCTCATCACTGAGAAGTCCAAAATAAGGTAATTCCAACTGCGTGATGATTTCATTATCGCGTGCAATGACGACACCGCCGCCAATATCGGATACACCTTGCGCCGCCGTGAGCATAGACTCTGGGTTTCTACCAATCACGAGTAAATTGTGCGAATCATGGGCAACCGTGCTGGCAAAAGCCCCTGCTTTGAGTCCGGTATTCTTAATCAATCCGGCAAAATATGATTTGCCATTGCGTGCCAGAATCGCCGCGATTGCGAGTTCATCATCGTCATCAAATTGCGGATAGCCATCCCTTAGCTGTATCAGGCTTGTTTCCAATTTCGTGAGCGTAATTTTTTTGTTTTGGAGCGCGACAATATTGGCAGTTATTTGTCGATTATCATCTGCTTCTGTGATACGAAACTGCCCTATCTGAATTTGGGCTGGCACAGCAGGATAATCTGGTAACGGTGGATATTCCGCACGAATAGTAGTTTGTAGCTTGCCCTGCTCGGCAATCAATTTTCCTGAGACATAAACGGCTTCTGGTGGGAAAGTATTGAGGTCTTTGAGAAGCATAAAATCGGCGTGATAACCGGGTGCAATAGCGCCAGTGTCGCGTTGTCCGAGATAACGTGCCGGATATAGTGACGCGGCGGCAAATGCAGACAATGTTGGCATCCCCACAGAGATGGCGAGTTCCACCATACGCGATAAGTGTCCTTCTTGTAATAATGTTGGTTCAATATCGTCAGTAATGAGCAGCACACGTGATGGGTCTGCTAAATCCAGCACCACAGCGATATTTTCAGGTGTAATGGATTTGGTCTGCAACATCACCACCACGCCTTTGGAAATTTGTTCATGGATTTTATCGGCAAATGTCAACGTATGGTCAGAGCTAACACCGTGAGCCAAATACTGCGAGAGGTCTGTGCCGCTTAAAGTTGGGATATGCCCTTCAATCAATAAACCGGATTTTTTAGCTTGTAAGACGATTTGTTGCAAGCGCGGATTCATGCCAAGCAAGCCCATATAATCCATCACTTCGCCGAGTGCAATCACACTATCTTCTTGTGCCAGTGATGCAATCGTATTCGCATCAAAAACGTCACCCGTCCATTCGATTTCTGGTGATGTAGCAGGGACACAGCTTGGAATAGAATGTAAGATACGAAGCGGCAAATTGCGCGACGCATCAATCATCCACTTTACGCCCGCCTCACCCGCGACATTACCCACTTCATGAGGGTCACTGAGGATAGTTGTCGTTCCCCATGGCAATACTGCCTCTGCAAAGCGACGCGGTGTAATCAGGCTTGATTCAATGTGCATATGGGCATCAATCAGTCCCGGCACCAGAATCATGTTGGAAGCATCCAAGACATGCTCTGCCTGCATATCTTCTGGCACAGACCCCGCTTCAACATAGACAAAGCGTCCATTGCGTATACCGACCCAGCCATCAAATAAGCGTAAACGGAATAAGTCAGCAATACGAGTATTTGTGACGATGAAATCAAGCATGATTTAGTCTGTCCTCTGTGAATCCAATATTTGGATTGCCTTCAAAGCGGCAACAATTGTTTTCTTCTCACCCTCGTAATAAAGAGCCTCTTTTTCTTCTAACGAAGGTTGTTTGTCTAACCAGATATTGGAATCTGTTGCCACGACACAACCTACTCGTACATGGCGTACTGACCCAGCAATAAATAGTGTCGCAGCTTCCATTTCTGCGGCGACTACACCAGCATCTTTCAATTTTTCATTCAAAATGTTATCGCGCACATAAAAGGCATCGCGGGTTGTGCCAATGCCATAATGATGGGGATAGTCCAAGGATTGTGCCGCCTCTAATAGTGCATTAGATACTGTCAAATCGGCTACTGCGGGAAAACCCAAAGGCATATATTCTTGCGACGTACCATCACCACGATAAGCAGCCGTCACCACGATAAGCGTACCAATCGGTATATCCGGTTGTCGTCCGCCGGATGACCCCACACGGATAAACGTATTTGCCCCGACACGAATCAACTCTTCTAAGGCAATGGCAGCCGACGGGCCCCCGATTCCTGTCGAACACACAGTCACATCAATACCATTCGTCTTGCCTGTATAGATGACGTATTCACGGTGTTCTGAGACGAGTTTTGCATCCTCAAAATATTCTGCGATGCGCCTTGCCCGTGCAGGGTCGCCGGGTAGCAAGACATAAGGGGCAACATCACCCACCCGACAACGAATATGTTTTTGTAAATCACTCATAAGCAATAGCTATCAATCTCTCTGTTTTCAGTGAAAGGGTGACATGCGCTTCAAAGCGCGGTGCATCTTCTGGCATGTAGATAATCATGTTGCCAAGCGCAGTTTCAACAATATATTCCACGACTTGACCTTGAAATGTCCGAAGTATAACCTGACCATTCAGGCTGTTTTCACTAGGTTCATCACTCAGCGCAACAGCATCGGGGCGGAAAAACACTTGTACACGTTGAGGATCATCATCACCTGTATATGTTGCATGTAGTGTGTAATCCTGTGCTTGTAAGGCTAAGATTGACTGCTCTTTGCTCGTCACGTCGGCATCAAAGCAATTCACAAATCCCATGAAATCTGCCACAAATGCCGTTTCTGGTTGATTGTATATTGCTTCTGGTTGTCCAATCTGCTCAATTTCCCCCTTATTCATGACCACCACACGGTCAGAGATTGCCAACGCTTCAACTTGGTCATGCGTGACATACAGCGCCGTGATACCGAGACGCTGCTGTAAGCGTCGAATTTCGTTACGCATCTCTACGCGCAACTTGGCATCAAGATTACTGAGGGGTTCATCGAATAATAGTAGAGTCGGTTCTATCACGATGGCGCGTGCGAGTGCGACTCGCTGCCTTTGCCCACCCGAAAGCTGCACAGGGCGACGGTCTGCGTAGTCTTGTAAATCGACCATTTGTAAGACTTCATCGACCCGTTTTTTTATGCCCTTGCGTTGAATCCGCCGCATTCGCAAGCCGAAAGCCACATTATCGAAAATCGTTAAATGCGGAAACAGCGCGTAACTCTGAAATACCATGCCAATATCACGCTTGTTTGGCGGCAGAGTCGTGTAATCTTTCTCTGCGACTTTGATTGTTCCGGCTGCTGGCTCGATAAAACCAGCAACGCTACGAAGTGTCGTTGTTTTGCCGCAACCACTGGGTCCCAGCAACGCCACCAATTCACCTTCATTGACAGTGAGGTTAAAATTATCCAGAGTGGGTACATCACGAACATATTCTACACGCAAATTTTGTATATTGAGGTAAGCCATCATCAAATAAACCGTGATAATCCTAACACTCGTTCAGCTAATTGAACGAGCAAAATTGAAAATATAACCAAGACAGTCGAAAGAGCCGCAATGGTCGGGTCAAAGTAATATTCCATATAACTGAGCATTGAAATAGGCAATGTCGTAATACCGGGTCCTGTCAGAAACAGCGATACGGGTACATTATTGAATGAGGTGATAAATCCAAGAATGAAGGCTGCCGCAATGCCAGAGCGCATATTGGGCAATACAACCAGCATGAAAGCTCGCAAGCGATTCGCACCTAAACTTACAGCCGCCTCTTCAACGGCTGGGTCAAGATTTCTCAAACTAACGGAGGTTACACGCACACTATATGGGAATAATATCGCGGTATGACCAAGCAACAAGCCCGTCATAACTTCTATGCGCCCGAATAAGACAAAGAAATTGAGCATCGAAAAACCGATGACTAAGCCCGGTACCAAAATAGGCGCAGAAAAGAGTGTTTCAACAGCACTCATACCCTTGAAGTTGAAACGAACCAGCGCATAGGCTACCGGAATGCCAAACATCAGTGAGATAGCAGTCGCTCCCAGACCAATCCATAGGCTAGTCCAGAAACTATCAATAAATTGCTGTGTTTCAACTATGCGTGCGAACCATTGTAGAGAAAAGCCTGTCGGGGGGAATGCCAACGTTGATTCTGCGCCAAATGCCGCGATAAAAATAATGACAAAGGGACCCAGTAAGAAGAAATAGAGCAGGAAAACACTAAAATAGAGCCAGCGAGAAGTCTTCATTTACATCACCGCCGTAACAAACGCAATAATAAATTGACACTGAGAGTCGTCAAAATCATCACGACAGCAACCACAGCGCCACGATTCAAATCAGCTAAAGTAACCGCCCGTTGATACAGGAGTGTCGATAATAACAAGGTGCGCGTTCCACCCAATATGGCAGGTGTTACATAAGCTGTTACCGAGCCTGTGAAAACTAGAGTTGCTCCCAAAACGAGACCATCCATCGACATCGGTACAATGATTCGGAAAAATACCATCAAGCGATTTGCACCGAGACTCCGCGCCGCTTCTACAACATCTTCGGGGATATTTTCCATTGAACTGACCAAAGGCAAGACCATCAATGGTAGAAAAAGCTGCGTTAGACCCAAAACGATAGCATTTTCTGTAAATATTAATCGTAGCGGACTGTCGATGAGATTAAAGAACTGTAACGACTCATTGATAATACCTTGTCGCCCCAATATGATGAGCCACGCATAGGTTCGTGCGATAGCATTAGTCATGAGGGGCAATATTACTAATGATAAGAGAAACGTTCGGCGACGAGTCGGCATACGCGCAATCACGAATGATGCCGGATACGCAATCAGCGTACAAATGCCCGTGATTAATAAACCCATTCGCAGAGTTCGCCAATAAATAATGCGAGAAGTACGGCTCGTCAGAAAATCCGAATAGCCTTGTAATGTCAATACACTGTCATCCGTTTGGAAACTTTGCATGAGCAAAAAAGCAAGTGGCAACACAAAAAATAGCACCATAAAAATTAATGCGGGCGCTACCAAAATGACAATTGTGCGATTCTGATTAAGTCTTCGCATATCTTATAATTTAGAAGGGTCAGCCTAGTAAAGAACTGCCCTATCCTCGTTCAATTAGTGTTGATTAAATTATTGTAGTAATGCTTCATTCCAGCGTTCAATCCAGTCATCCAAGCGGTCTTCGATTTCTGCGTTATCAATGAAAATCAGCGAATCAAGCAGGTCAGCGCCGCAGGTCAGTAATGCACAAGCATCCGCCATCTCATCATCCTCAGCCGCAGCTAAATCTGCTTGCACGACCATATTTGTCGGTGAGTCTATGAGGTCAACTGCTTCTGCCATCTGAACCTCGTAAGAAATCAGCCAATCAATATAAGCATGTGCCAGTTCGACTTTTTCGGTTGCCGCAGTAATACTCACAACAATCGGTCCACCCACAACACCTTCTTCTGGAACAACAGCAGTCAGAGGATGTCCTGTACCGAGTAAGTTGCCAATCGCAAAACTAGCATAGGGCGCAAGCCAAACTTCTTCTTGTTGAACAAGTGTCGTCAGTTCCGAACTACGGATATAAGAAGTCACAATATTGTCCGCCAAGTCAGGCAGAGCTTCCCAAGCCATATCAGCATCATAATTGATATCATCAGAGCCACTCAGCGCCTTATCGAGCATAAGCAATGTAGCTGGACCAAAGGTGGTCGTCATCTGAGGAATAGTGACAAAACCTGCAACATCGTCACGCAGTAAGTCTGCCCAAGATGTGATGGGTTCTTCTACTAAATCAGAGCGATAAATCAACAGATAACTATTGATGGCATAGGCAATTCCGGCATTATCGCCAAGCGGGTCTTGCGCCCAGTCGAAAAGGTCATCATAGTTTTCCAACATTTCGGGGTCGATTTCTTGCAGTAATCCGGCTTCTTTGGCGCGGAATGTGAACGCTCCGGCGAAGTGAACCACATCAATTTCGGACTCGTCGCCTAGACTTTCTAACTTGGCAAAACGGTCTGAGTTATTGCCGGTGTCGTAAATCACATCAACACCAAAGGCTTCTTCAAATGGTTGCGTGACATTCTCTTCAATAACATCAAGATTGAACCCAAAGGTCGAAACAACCAGTGTCTCTGGTTCATCTTGTGCAACAACGACAATCACTGGCAATAACAACATTAAAGCCAGCACTACCCATAAAGATTTTCTCATAATACATCCCTCGTTGCTTTAATTTTTCAGTGCTGAGTCTAACTTGTCGGGATGTTTTGTCAAGTTATTGGTATGCTTCGCTAGAGCAACTACGGGCTTCCTGTCTCTTGGGTGACTTCTGGCGATACTTCTGGTGCAATCGTAGTTGGAATCGGTGTTGTTGTGGGTAGTAACTGGCTAAGGGTATCCAACCGCTTTCTCGCGCCCCAAAATTGAAGCCTATATCGACTGTGCCATTACTGTTACTCTGATGTAATCGCCAAATACTCTGATTATAGATACCGATGCTATCCATACTATCGGCATTCCAATCACCTGCTAATGGATACCACCCAGCTTGTGTGGGTCCAAATTGGAAACGGCTCGGCGATTCTGTGCCATCTAAGCTATTCACCTGTAAGAATGTTCCGCTAGTATATAATCCAACGCCATCTGCCCCACTACTGTTCCAGTCGCCAGCAAGAGCAAGCCAATCCGAACCATTGACACTGAGCGAGAAGCGATAGTCAACTGTTCGCGTGCTATGGTTGTCCGTGAGTAAGAAGAGCCCATTCTTATATAACCCGACAGTATCAAGAGTATCGCCATTCCAGTCGCCAACGATAGGTTGCCAACCCACTTCGACTAAACCAAAGTTGAAGATACTATCAATAATGCCACTATCGGTTGTGTTTCGTAAAACAAATAAGCCATTGCGGTTGCGCTGTATTGAGGCTATTGGTGAAGAGCCATAAGCCATTACGGTATAATCCAACTGTATTTTCGACTGCCGCCACACAATCGAGAGTCGTAATGGGCGTTTCACTTGAATAAGGTGAGACTGCCGTATCTTCGGCACGATACGCCCGTAGCCGATAACTATAAGATGTTGAACAAGACAGATTGAAATCGGTGTATTGGTTTGTAGTGACAGGCAAGGTGCTGATAAGTTGCCAGATACCGCCTGTTTGACGTTCCAATTGCCACTGATTGACCTCGCCACTGCTATCTGGTGTGAATGACAACGAGACTGAAACAGTATCGAAAGATGGATATATCCTGTTTCTTTTGACAGACTGACTAAGCGGTTTGACTTGAGGCTTGTGAAAAATACCATCCCCAAGCGATGCACCAGTTTGAGATTCTGCCACGAGCCATACCAACTATCAAACAAAACCGTATTAGC
>JAUZRW010000185.1 GCA_030950085.1 Anaerolineae bacterium | reverse complement strand
ATATCTCAAATAGATGCTTGAGAAGTTCTTCATTTTGAGGGATAGTTGACATTAGAGATAGACTTTCTACTCGCTGTTATTTACTAACTCAGCTTTTTAACGAAAGTCTTCTCTTTTTGCAAATATAGCCAAAGTCTAGGGACACGATGATATATCGTGTCCGCTATAATCGTATCTCTAGTGGCTTAGTCGCCAGACTCTTCTTCGGCAGGTGGTTCAACAGCATTGAAGCTGGCAACTGCCGCATCAAAAGCCGCAAGATTGGCTTCAACGTCAGCACTATTGAAGGTCAGTACCCACATTGAACCGCCATCAATCAAGATGTAACGGGCTTCGTTGGCACTAAATAGACCGCGTGCAACTTCGTTTTCGCCAAGCATGACAATTTCTGAGCTATCGGCACGACGGAAAGCAACATTGGCAATGTTAGCCACGCCAGTCACGCCAGTCGGGAGGGCTTGTTGGTTCACGAGTACAGATTCGCCTGCTCCTTGAAGCGCCGCATAATCAAATGCTGTTTGGCGGCTAAGACGATTGGCTAATGAGCCATCTGTCGCTGCAATCGCTTCTAGCGAAGCCTCACGGTCATCACCTGTCAAGTTATAAACAGTGTAATCCTCGCCCAAATCCATTGAAAATACATCTGCTGGGAAGCCAACAACATCCGCCGTAGCCTCTTCTGTGGCATCGGGTTCTTCTGTAGCCGCCTCTTCTGTGGCAGTTGGCTCAGGCGTTGCAGCATTCATGGCATCAATGGTCGCTTGTAAGTCGGCAGCTTCTTGTGCAGCAGTTTCGGCAACCGCTTCAGCATCAGCTTGGGCTTGTGCAGCAGTTTCGGCAGCCGCTTCAGCATCAGCTTGGGCATCGGCGGCAGTTTCGGCATCAGCCATAGCAGTTGCAGCGATATTCTCTTGTTCTTCGGCAGCCGCTTCAGCATCGGATTGAGCAGTCGCAGCAGCATCAGCAGCCGTTTGAGCCTCTTCAATTTGTGCGGCGGCAGCATCGACATCAGCCATAGCAGTCGCGGCGATATTTTCTTGTTCCTCAGCAACTGTTTCAGCATCGGCAACTTCGGCTTCTAAATCCGTAATATCCGAAGCCTGTGCTTCATTGGCAGATTCTAAAGCATCGACATCTGCCACCGCAGTGGCTAGTGCTGCTTCTGAATCTGTCAAATCTTTTTGTTGACCAAAATAGAGGAAAAGAGCAATGATTAAAACAACAACGAGAACTGCTTCAACCCCTAGGCGGACATTATTATTCATGTGTCATTCCTTAAATATCGTAATTTTATCTTGCCTAACTTTACCGTGTTCAGAGACTTCTAACAAGCGTGGCTATCGCCTTTTGCAAAATTATAGACACGCTTGCTGCATTCCCTCGAACAAAGCGCTCAAGGTTACCGCAATCGCCTCAAGTCGAGAGTGGATGACCTGCTGGTATTTCCAAACAGGGCAATGCCTTGCGCCCAAAAAACACATAATCTGATTTTCAAAGATTAAATTGGTCGAGTACTAATACATGACCAAAAAAGTTTTTAAGGTTTGGTAGGGGCGACAGCGTGCTGCGCCCAATCTTCAAGAATTAAATTGGTCGAGTACTAATGTAACTGCCGTTAAAGAATCAAAAAAGACAGACACAAGCGGTCTGTCTTTTTGTCTATATGTTGATTACAGAACTAATTGGCAGTCTGCTCTATGACAACAGCCGATGGATTACCGTCTTCATCGCGTGTTAACACGACGAAATAGAAGGTTTGTGCTGTCAGGTCTGTGTCACTCATATCAATCATCACAGGACCACTTTGTCCATTAGGGACGACAGTGAAGTCATAGCGACCTTCCACCATATCGAATGAGGTGACACCATCATTTGTCCCACCACTCAACAAAGTGAGTGAACCCGGATAAGCCATACGCCCTTGGAACAACTCGCCATCTGACCATAAATCAACAGCACCAAGAGCTGGGTCAGCATGTAAAACGGTGACTCGTGCTTGGAACTCTGGCAAATCATCATAATCTTCTGTGATGACATGCGCTGTAATACCAGTTGTTTGGGTATCACCGAGGGCGACAATCGTTGTCCGCGAGCCAGCTTCCAGCGATACAACCGTCGATTCGATGATTGCGGCATTCATTGACCGTCCAGCCGGTGTGACAGCAAATTCAAAATCGCCTGCCGGAACGACCAACCAACTGGTTGCCGTGCCATAGCCAAGGTCACGCCCAATGCTGCGGAGATTGCCGTCGATATAAACATCCACGTCATCAACATTGATGGCAAAATGTGCAATACGGACAAAAGCCGATGATCCGCCCTGTGCGGATACAGGCACGATTGCCAAGATGAGAATAACTAAAAAACTTGCCAAGAGTACTAGTTTACGCATTATATAAACTCCCTTTTTATGGTGTATCACGTATATTTACCGCATGATATTATGGTGGATTTATCGAAAATTCGCCACTATCGCTTTTAAGAAATTTCAAATTGATGCAAAATCGTGAGAAAATGGTTTCAATTACGGACATTATGGAACGAATCGTGTCCTCTATAGTGTTAAATACACAGTGATGTAATATAATGTCTGTGCTGACAAACGATGAAGAAATGCTATGATTGATAAACACCACAAATTCTTATATCACATTGCCAAATCTTTGCATCAACAGCAATTAGATATTGACCGCACCTTGCAAGTCCTCGTTTCTGGCACAGGTCAGGCGATAGCTGTAGAACAAGGTTGCCTCATTACATTTGAAGACCATAACACAGTCGATAATGTTTATATTCTTGGGGCTGCCGATACACCCGAAAATCGTAACCGTGAGATGTGGGGGAAGCTATTAAAGCATGGTCTCGTGGGCTATGTGTACCATAGCGACCGTATCGTCGTCGTGCGGAACATCCAAACTGACCCTCGTTGGCCTGAATTACCAGAAGCACCCATTGTACCCCTATCAGGTTCGGCAGTCGGTTTGCCCTTGGGACGCGGCAAACAGATTTACGGTGTGCTGATGTTTTTCCATCCACAGGTTGATTTCTTCACCAAACAACAACAAGATTTCTTGAAAGAGGTAGGCGAGATGGCTTCGGCTTCGATTGCCAATGCTCGCGATTTGCGTGCCGCCCGTACTAACGATATACGCTATCAATCGGTATTTGAACATGCGCCTGTGCCGATTGTTCTCACGGATACCGACGGCATGATTGAAGATGCCAATCAGCAAGCGAGTATCTATCTCGGATTCAGCCGTAAAGTCTTGATTGGTGTACCGATTGGAGATATCAATAATTTTTCGGGCGAAGAACTCAATATGGAAAACTTGCCAGTCGGTGAAGAAAAGAGCTTTCGTACCACGATTTATGATATTGATGGCAAAGGCATTCCGACGCTGGTTCGTATTCGCCATCTACGGCTGGATGGGCGTAATGTGCTGGAATGGTTACTGCAAGATATCAGCATCCAAATTGAATTAGAAGATTTACGTCGTGACTTAACCGCGATGGTTTATCACGATTTGCGTGGCCCCTTAAGCAATATGCACGTTAGCGTTCACAAATTAGCTGATTTAGTACAAAAACACGAAAATCCGGCTGTTTTTAAGATGCTGCAATTAGGTCTACGGAGTACACAGCGTATGCAGCGCATGATTGATAGCCTGCTTGATATTCAGCGCATGGAAGAGGGGAACACGATATTGAATCGTCAGCCTGCGGAAATGCACCCTGTTTTGCTGGATGCTATTCAACTGGTACAACCCCTCGCCCACGAAGCACAGCAAACATTGGAAATGGATATTAGCCGTCTACCCTTGACCTTACTAGATGCCGATATGATTACTCGTGTCGTGATTAATCTGGTCGAAAATGCGATTAAATTCACACCTGATGGCGGCAAAATTTACCTATCAGCAAGCATCAAAAAAGATATTATTACAGTTGCTGTCAAAGATACGGGACCGGGTATCGCAAAAGAACTGGTGGGACAAATTTTCGATAAGTTCAACCGTGTTAACCACATTGGCGCACCAAAAGGTGTCGGTTTAGGATTAGCATTCTGTCGTTTGGCAATTGAAGCGCATGATGGCGAAATCTGGGTCGAGAGCGATGGCGAAACAGGGTCGGTGTTCAAATTTACTTTACCTGTGATGCCTCCCCCTGAAAAAGACGGTCAAGCAGCAGAGAATCAAGCAGATGGTGAATCTGGAACACAAGCGATGGCAGCATCCGCCTAATTTGTATCATCTAGCAGTTCAATCACGTTTCTAACACCTAACACCCGATACCTAATAGCTGTCCTAGCGTTGGTCTTTTTGGCGCATTTTCTGGCGAATGGCATCCAGACGACTCATGCCACCGCCTTCTACCTGTGGGGGTTGTTGGGGCGGCATCCCACCAGTATCACTTAATGATTGGGCGCTAAAAGACGATACTTGGGCTTGGCGCGAGGCATCCGGAAACAACACTATCGCAAAGAGTGAAGCAATCCCAATTGATAAGGCAAAGATACCAATCATGCGCTGCGTAATGGGTCCGGCAATCACAGCGATAAATAGCAAGATGATGTTGAGTGCTGTGTAAGATGCGACCTGCAACGAAACACCTCGCGCAAAACGGGTGCCAAAGCGTAAGGCAAACATCACACCTGCACCAAATGTAAGCCCCAAAATGGTCGCAAACAAAACCTCAAAGATATTCAAAGTCGTTCGTGCTGCAATTTCGACACCATTGGCATCAAGTTCTGGTGGCGATTGTGTGCCGCCGCCCAGCGCAATATAGACCATAATGAAGAAGAGACCAATTAGTACGCCGAGTGCATAGCCAGGGTACTCTTTGAGGCGAACTAACGACCACCGTGAAATAATGAAAAATGCTCCCAAAAGCAGGATACCGACAACCCAAGGATTTAAGATAATATTTTGCAGCATATTGGTCATCAAATTTCGCCTTTATTCGCTCATCTACACACGATAACTCTATTATAGACTATTCGTGCAAATTTTGGGAATGAGTGCATCGGAATGGGTGAATGTCAGCGAAAAATCACTCATGTCGGTACGCCCCTTAGCATTATGTCCGATAGCGAGGACAGCCGCTTTTGTCAACAGAGGGTCGCCTTTTACAAAAATCAGAGACATTATTATTGTATCATCTCAATAAATAGGGGAAAGTTAAGCCATCTGCCATGAAGAATCAAGATCAAGTAGTTGAGCCTGAGCATGTATCAAGTCAGGAAGCGGCAGAATCTTCTTGAAGCCCGAAATACGATCAGCAAGATATTGGTG
>JAUZRW010000184.1 GCA_030950085.1 Anaerolineae bacterium | reverse complement strand
TCAATCTGCCCACGCATCTCCAAGATGATGTCAATCAGTTGTTCTTTATTCAGTTGTCTCAATTGCTCGCGTATCTCATTCATGTTTCAGATTGTACCATCTTTTCTCAATTTCCGTTACAATACCCCTGAGCAGTTACTTCTATTTTATGAAACAGGTGAGGGTGAGGCTCGTGTTGAAGTCCTCTATGAAGGTGAAACCGTTTGGTTGACACAAAAACAAATGTCTACTCTATTTCAGACAAATCAAAGTGGAATTGCACGACATATAAAAAATATCTACAACACAGGAGAGTTAGACTTAGGAAGCACTATGCAAAAATTGCATACTGCTCAATCTACAAAACCCGTCCAATATTACAACCTCGACATGATAATATCAGTCGGCTATCGAGTTAATTCCTATCGTGGCACACAATTTCGTATTTGGGCGACAAAAAAGCTGCGAGAATATGTGATAAAAGGGTTTGTCATGGATGATGAACGCCTACAGAATGGTGGGTCGAATTATTTTGACGAACTGTATGAACGTGTCCGTCATATACGAACATCTGAAGCCAATTTTTACAAAAAGGTAACGACTATATTTACGACTAGCATTGACTACTTGAGTAGTTCTAAGGAAGCAAAGACTTTTTATGCCACTGTGCAAAACAAATTTCATTATGCAATCCATCGGCATACAGCCGCCGAACTCATTACGAAACGCATCGACTCCAAGAAAGACAATCTTGGATTGACAACATGGAAAAAGAAAGTTGTCACAAAAAAGGATGCGGTCATTGCCAAGAATTATCTCACAGAAATTGAAATGAAACGTCTTGAACTCCTTGTTGAACAATTCTTAGTCTTTGCAGAATTGCAATCAGTGGAAAAACGCCCGATGTACATGGCAGATTGGGTCAAAAAACTTGATGGCTTTATCGCTCTAAATGACAAAGAAGTTCTTACTTCATCAGGCAAAGTATCACGCAAAGCGATGGAATCCAAAGTTAGGAAGCAACTGGAATCATATAGAAAGCGCAAAATGGCAGAAGAAGCATTAGCTGAAGATGAATTTAACAAAATGCTTGACGAGGCTGAACAAGAATTATTACAACCTCTTGATGATGATTTGGAAGATAGTGGGATAAGTCGAGAAGAGTACATGGCAACCTTAGAAAAAGTTAGTAAACCTTTGCCATCTGACAAAGACAAGTCTTAGTTTTTATCGTTACGATTTTCATCCGTTTCATCTAAGCGCGAACGAATCAGTTTAGACATTCGCCATGCTGTCTTATACGTGACACCCGTTTCGCGTTCAATCTGTTTGGCAGAAATATTGCCATGTGTTTGAGCTATTCGGTAAATAACATAAAACCAAGTCGTTAGCGGCGTGCGAGACTTGTGAAAAATGGTGTTGGCTGTTGGGTGTACATGATTACGGCAATTCTGACATGAATACGACTTACGACTGCTTATTAGATGATGATGAGGCGTAACTTTCTCACAAGTTTTGCAATAGATACCATCAGGGTAACGATGATTCTTGAGCCATTCAAGGCAAGTTTTATCGTCTGGAAAGTCACGCATGAAATCTTTAAGGGTGTATTTTTGCATGGAAGATTTTTCTTGATTTAACTGTGTTTACCTAGTCAAAATTATAGCAGACAATTTGCTGTCCACTGAAATGTTGCTTTTATCGTGTAGATGACCTCTGATAGACCGTATGGGACATATTTCTAGTATCACACTTGATGCCCCTCTTGTACAATCATTATTATGAATTGTAGGCAAACCCACGAGAAGGACGAAGACTATGCGTCGTGTCGTTATTTTAATGCTGTTGCTCATGATGTTACCCAACATTGTACAAGGGCAAAGTTCGCAGATTGAGTGTGATGCAGGTGAGCAATATGAGAATCAGGTATCATTGATACCGCCTGTCATTGCCCCAGATGATTTCGCGCAATATATCGTTTCTGTAATGGGCGTGGATGATTTCAATCCGGTTATTGCGATTGCAGCACCCGATTTCCCTGTCATATGTAATATCGCATCCGAAGCGGCATCACTTTATTCGATGACATTGCCGACTGTCGGCGATATCCCCTCATCATTCAATAACACGCAAGATTTTGTGATATTCCCCGGACAAAATACGATACAAATTGGCGAATTTAACAATAATCTCGGTGAATTTGTCGTCCTTATCGAAAGCAGCTTTGACCCTACTGCCGCTACAAGCCATAGTTTCACCTTCCCGATGACAGAGGCGCTATTGAATAGTGGTATCACACCGACAGCCTATCTTTTTGCCCTCACACCTGATTTCGCACCCACATTAACGGTGACACCACAAGAAGGAGAAGCGATAGCGGCTATTCCTGTTGAAGACACGATTCGCTTACAATCACTTGTTGGATTATCAGAAGCCGCTACGATGGCAACATTGCCTGAAACAGTGGGCAATGTTGAAATAACTGTCGATAGCAACGGTACAGAAGGGTTTTATGCCCTAGCGATTCATCTCAAAACGGGAGAAGCAACCGTTGGCGAAGGGCTTGCTCAAGCTGTTGATAATGATGATGGCTCGATTACATTGTCTTGTAATGGTGCTGTTGTGTCTGAAAATGCTGTCCGCGTGGATTTGCCAGATGATGGTGAAACGTATACGGTGACAGCTATTGGACTGGTCTCGTTCGACCCGATAATGGGGCTTGTGGATGACAATGGCAACGGTCTCTGTTTTGATAATACAGAAGCGGCTTTCTCGTATGCGGCAACGCTACCCACAATTGGCTTGGATGGCTCGATTTTTAATGCACAAACAATCGTTGCGGACGATGCGCGGCATGTGATTGTTGGCAGCCGCGAGACAACAAGTGGTGAATTTATCATCATGATTGAAGGCGGTCAGGTCGAAGCCGATGATAGTGGGGATGTATTCGGGGTGTATATCACGCCAGCAATGATAAATATATCAACCCTGTTGACCACTTATGTCGTTGCCACCGAAGATAGCCTGAATCCGATGCTGTCGTATATCAATCGGGCAGGTGAGGTTGTGACAGATGATACCGATGTTCCTTATCAATGTGATGATGCCGGAATCCCAGATAATTGTTATGGGCAAACAATTACACTGCGCGATTACAGCCTGACAGTGGGCGATAACATCACCATTCCGGCGCTTGAAGTGGATGCCTTATTACAACTGCCGATTAACGAAACGCTCACAGGTGCAACCTTCCCCATCCGTGTCGATAGCAGCCAAGAAACATTCGGAGCATATATCGTGGTATTTCATATTATCACCCTTTAAGGACGTGTTCACCAATTTATAGCGGGCGGTATTTTTGCCGTCCGTTGTCATTCTCACGCCACAGTGAATAGAACCTATCCATTCTCATGATAAGTCCGTGATTATCTTCGCAAAAACTATTTGCTGTGTTCGGCTATCCATAGCGCAACAGATTCGACCTCAATTTCGCCTCTTGCAATTTGTAGTACGAAGTGTGCGACTTCTTCATCTGTCCATGTATGCTGAAACCCGTTCGACTCTAAGAAAAGTTGGCTTGCACGGATAGCAGTACGCTTATTGCCATCTGCAAAGAGATGATGCGCCGCGAGTGAGTGCATGGTAGCCGCCGCTTTATCAATAATGGTCGGAAACTGTTCTTCGCCAAATAATATCAGATAAGGTCGTCGCACAGCCGAGCGCAGCAATTGATGGTCACGCACAAAGGGAACTGAGTCGGTGACTTCCGAATTGATGTTATAGAGGTCATTTGCGGAAAGAATGTGTTCTGGGTCAGGATGCTTATCGTTTTGCGAGTTCATCCAAGAGCCATTTCTGTTCAGCAATCAAGGTATCAATGATGTGTCTGTCTTGCACGGAATCAGGTTCTAGTGCCGCTTCACCTGTTGATGCGGTTTGTAACCATGCCGCGAAAGATTCCGGTGCAGTACGACCTTCAGCAACATTGAGGATACGGTCTAGGGCGGCTTGTGGCTTCCACAGCACTTTTTCGCCATTGATATGCAGTAAAAAAAGTGCGCCAATCGTCGCCGTGCGTTTATTGCCATCTGCAAAAGGGTGATTACGGGCAATGGCATGGACTAAGACCGCCGCTTTTTCTTTCAGCGTGCGATAAGCATCTTGTCCGAATGCGCTGGCTTGGGGACGTTGTGCAGCCGCAAGCAACAAATCAATATCGCGGATTTTCTTTTTACCAGATTGAATCTCAGGGTTATTGAGAATCCGCCCATTGATGAAAATAATTTCACTGTAAGTTGGATAACGCATATCAGCTATTTGTACGGGCAATCGTCGCGTTCGCAACCGCCATCCGGTATGAGAGCCTCTGGTCGATGACAGACCGAACAAACAGACTTTGTTGGTGCTTGCAATAAATCTGCCTCTGTATCCCCGTGAACATCAATATCGCCTGTAATTTGAATACCACCGCCACGAGTGAACTTGGTCATAGATTGCATGGCAGTCGTTAGCACCATCGGGTCAGGATCCATCATGGCACTATCGAGGGCTTTTTTTGCTTGCTCATATTCATCATCACTCAGGTCATTGACATAATCGCCGAGTGCTTTTGCCGCTTGCATCCGATGATTCGCATTATCGCCTTTCAGCAGCGTATCAATCAAATCTTGAAAATCGGAGTTATTTGCCATTTTGTGTTTCTTCCTTTCAAAATGGGCTGATTAGCCTAATATTTTCGGTCATTTTCGGGTGCAACAGGTCACATCCCTACATATTATAATATGTTTGCCTCACTCGGCATCCGACGTGCCAAAATTATTATCTGTCAATTCAGACTGTTTTGGCGAATTAATTAATCGTGATAGGCGCAACAAAAAATCTTGCAAATCTGTCCCCGATGAGACTTTTTCCATGCGTCGTTCTATGGCTTTCATAAGATGACGATTTTGTAAGGGCGTTACTTCCCCATTTTCTACCAATTGAATAAGACGGATAACTGCATTTTCAGCCTCATCTTCGGCACGCATCATCACATCAACCATCAAGTCATCAACTTCTGACATCGTTTATCCCTTTGCCTCACTTGTCTCAGTCTGCAATTTGTCCCATGCAATAGCACTTAAGAAGTCATTATCTAATGAAGCGATGAATTGTGCCATTAATCGTCCTGTGCGTTCAATATCGCGCAAATGTAGCGTCTCGACAGGCGAGTGCATATTGCGGATGGGAATCGACAACAATAATGTCGGGATACCATCACGGGCAAGTTGAATCGCCGCCGCATCAGTTCCGGTTGCGCCAACAGCCGGCTCAATCTGATATTTAATTTCGTACTCTTTAGCGACTTCCACAATTTTATCGAACAATTTAGGATGAAAGTTCGCGCCCAAGCCAATCGCGGGACCAGCGCCCATTTCGCTGGCATCATCAGCAGGGACTCCCGGTTGGTCAGCAAAGGTGACATCAATGGCAATCGCTATATCTGGCTTGATATGATACGCCGCCGTTTTCGCCCCCAGCAAACCACTTTCTTCTTGAACAGTTGCTGTGGCATAGACATCCCAACAATGCTGCATCTTTTGGAGTTCATGCAAGGCAAGTGTCACTGCGGCGACACTAGCGCGGTCATCCATCGCCTTTGCCGCCAGATAACTCCCCTGTAATTCAAGCAAGGGAGCATCGGGCGTAATTAAATCACCGATTTGCACCAATGAGGCAAGCTCATCAGCAGGCAAGCCAATATCAATGACAAGCTGGTCAAATGAGGGATATTTTTTACGGTCTTTAGCTTTTAGCAGGTGCGGAGGGGCAGCCGCGACCACGCCGAAAAGTGGTCTTTTGCCATGAATGATGACGGGTTGTGCCAGCATCACACGATTATCGACACCTGAAATGCTATGAACATAAATAAAGCCATCGACAATATCGCGCACCATCAGACCAATTTCGTCCATGTGTGCCGATAACATAATTTTGCGCTGGCTTTCGTTAGGGAGCGTTGCTCGTTTTATCCCAATCAGGCTGCCGAGTTTATCTTGGTCAAATTCTTGAACCAGATTGTCCCAACTTTCGCGGATGACTTCTCGCGCTGCTGCCTCATGACCAGATGGGGCGTGTGTTTCTACCAATGTTTTTAAGTGTGCTTTTAAGTCAAACAAGACAGATTGTCCTATAATTAAACTGCGGAAGTGTAAGGTCTATCATTGGCGCGGGACAAAGCGTACTTCAAAGACACGCGGCCAATGTTTGCCTGTAATGAAAAAAGTGTCGCTCTCTGGATTGTAAGCAATGCCATTTAAGACAGCACTACCGGGTGCCGATACTGTCCCATCGGCGGCGGTGCGTGAACCGGGGATTTCGAGTTTCATCTCATCTGTGAGCAAATTACCCGCATCAATTAAGCCTGTCACATTGCCCGTATATTTATCAATCTGAACAATATAATCCGTCTCGAAACCAGCCGCATAAGGGCTATCGGGCCATAAGTTAGCATAAATACTATCGCCGACACATTCTAATTCATTCAATAATTGCGGGGCAATCGGTTGTCCATTGAATGTCACTAACTGTCGCGCTACCAAGTCAAAGGTATCTGGCTCACGGATAGCGAGATATTGCGTACTATCGCTCATATAAATGTAACGCCCGTCATAACAAATGCCCCAACCTTGACTTTCATAGCCTATGGTATCGACCAGCTCAAAGGTTTCTTGGTCATAGACAAACGCCTCGCCTGCCGTCCATGTCAGTTGAAACAGTTGGTTGCCAACAAGTTCCAGACCCTCCGCAAAATAATTCGGCAAGGGGCTATCGCCTTCTAATTGTTCTTGCGAGCGAGTAACAGGAATACTGCGGATGATTTCGCCTGTTGTCGGGGTCACTTCGCGCAAAGTAGACTCGCCGCGTTGTCCTGTGCTTTCATAAAATGAGCCTTCGTTCCAAATAATACCCTGCGTAAACGCTGTCACATCATGCGGGTATTCATTGATGATTTCAACCGTAAAGGGCGCAACCGTTACAAAGCCAACCGGCACATTATCTTGCCCCCATATGCGACTCGTCGCTATCAACAATAGGCTAAATATACTAATCCGCATCAACCATTTCATCATTACTTATCCCAACTCTTTCACATTATCAATTACATGATATTGTACGTCACGATGATAAGGATACCATGTTCAAAATTTGAATAATGGCTAATACACATGATTTTTGGTAAATTACAAGCTATCTCAGGCAAATTCAGGTATTTGAGATACCTGTAGATTTAAGAAGGGATATTCTATGCGTCGAATATTTATTGCTTTCATCGTATTACTGCTTGTGTCTGGCACAGTTCTTGCCCATGGGGAGACCGAACAAGCCAGCTACATTGAACAATGGGTTGCCGCAAGTGGTATCGTTCTAATTATCTTAGCTGGGGGTTTTGTTTTGCTATGGAAACGCCCAGAAACGGACACCCATCCCGAATCTGATAATTCCCCATCTGAAGATTAACGTTTTCAGTTCACAGTGTTCAGTACGAGTGAACTCCTTCCGAAAAAATGGACAGGGATTAATCAGCAAAAACAGTAAGATTTTCAATCGGAAGGATGAGTCATTCTCAACCAATAGTTAATGTTGCGTGCGATTGTTCGCGGCATATTTTGCATTTTGCTGTATAATAATCGTATCAATAACGTGTTATCTATCCATAAGGCGATTAATTTA
>JAUZRW010000183.1 GCA_030950085.1 Anaerolineae bacterium | reverse complement strand
GATACACCTGTCATCTGCTCTTAGTGTGCACGACCAAACAAGTTTTTATGTAGGGGCGCAAGGCCTTGCGTCCAAAGAACACATAATCTAATTTTCAAAGATTAAATTGGTCAAGTATTAGTAAGAATCGGTAAAATAATTAAAAATAAAATCTCGGTTTTGTAGGGGCATAGCGCGCTATGCCCTTACGACGGAATTCTAAAAACTTTTCGGACTCCACATGTATAGATTAGCGTTGTACAAGATGTTCAGATGCTAACTGCGCCCAAATTGTGTCGGGATAGCGTTCCCAGACTTCAAAGTAACCGAGACGCGATTCTTCACGGTTTGCAGTCAAGTCATAAGCTATTGCCCGTAAATAGAGACCATCGGGGCGGAAGGGAATATCAGGATTTTCTGTTTGCAAATTTTCTAATATTGCCAACACTGCGCTAGGGTCATTGGCGACAAAGAGTGCATCATAGGCAGATTGTGGCACTTTGATTTGCCCTTGTGGGAAAATAGCCACTTCAAAGCCTTCGGGAGCTACAGCAGGTTCGGCAAGATACGTGCCATCGCGCTGTTCATAGAATCCCCACCAGTCGGTTTCTGCCAATAAGAAACTCACGACAACACGGTCAGCCCGCCCGACTTCACTTCGACGCACACTTTCAAAAACGGGTAATCCAGCCACTTCTAATTGTTCAATCAAATCTGTACCCGTCGTCAAGGGCAATGCTGCGAGGTAGCGCCCTAAAACCGAATTCATATCACAGGCCGGGTCATCGCTTGCCTGTGCCATCGCCTCACAAATATCGAGTGCCGTATTACTTGAAACGCCTGTCGCTGCTAAGAGGGCATTTGCCTGACGTGCTGTCCAACTATTGTCATCGCCTGCCGGAATCACCGATTGTGCGGTGGTTTGGGCATCTGCCAAGCGACCTTGCAAAACATACAACATCGACAGTGTGAGCAATGCGCGGTCTGCGCTATCAGCCTCAAAACCATAATCTAAGAGTGCTGATTCAATGGTGGCAATTGCCTCAGCAGGAGGCAGGGCAAATAATGGCTCGGCTTCAAACAAGGTACACCCCAAGCTATCGACATTTACAAAGCTATCATTGAGTTCAATCGAGGGGCGATAGAAATTACGCTCATATGTCCAAGTCACAGCAACAGCACTGATACAAGACCAATTCGGAACACTACTTTCTCTTTGTAGTTCTAGCACATTCAAGGTGGGATTGTCAGTATCAGGATTATCAGTATCCCAGTTGATAATCTCACCAAAGCGAATCTCTTCTTCTGGCTGAGTCAATTCGATGGCGACTCCATTACGAGAGGCAAGAATATACAAACGAGAATTTACTTGTCCATCTTCGACACGCAAGACCACTTCATCGACAGCATCATGATTGACATCGCCGACTTGCTCTAATTTGATTTGTTGGACACCGCCAAAGGGGGCAGCCGTTAAATCGTATGTGCTTTCAAGGAAGCTGAGGGAATTATCGTCGTTACGAAGTGCCAATATATAATCGTCATAGAGTGTCGCCTCATCTTCTGGACGAACATAAACGATATGCACAACAGCATCCATCATGCCCAAGTTATCAAGGTTCGCGGCTTGTGTCGCAATACGAAACCCATTAACTTCGAGACTATTGGACTCCGGTTGTTCATTTAAGGCAGTTTCGATAAAGGGACGCACGATACTCCGCATATCAATTGAGCCAATAGGGGCTTGCAGCATCGCATCTATCAATTGTACGCGCTGTCCCGTATCTCGTGGCGCACCGGGAAAACGACGCTCTAGTTCATACAAAGTCACTTGCAGCGCCAAATTTGAATCGCGCACCCCATCACGTACTTGCCCAATTTGACGAAAGGCTAAATCCACTAAATCCGATTCGAGCCAGATTCGCAGCGAATAATTAAAGACCGATGCTGCCGGCCCGGGCGTTGATGTTGGTAACGGTGTCATGGTTGCGGCGGGCGGTGGTGTATTGGTCGGGAATCCGCCAGCAGTGCTGCCAAACGGCGTATTGGTTACAAGACTCATCCCAGCCGATGTATCCGCAGGGGCTACTGTATTGGTTGCGAATCCACTGCCTGTATCTTGTGCCACAATGGGTAATGATAGTGCGAACAACACCAGACACAGCACAAGTATGAATAGTGTGATAATTTGGTGTGTGCGTTGTCGTTGCATGGAAATCCCTCTTTCCGTAAAATGTCCCCTAATTATCCTCGATTCTACCCACTTTTGGTACTCTTGCCATCTATCTGGTCTTTGAACCTGAAAATTGTTTTGATAGCGTTGGTTTCATTTAACATTACAGTAGATAACAAACGTGAAAAATATACACAAATTCTTACATCACCTTAACGGTATTCAAACCATACTTAAATTATAATCATTATAGAGTTCTTTGCTAAGTTCTAATTTGTGCCATTTAATCAGCTACTTAATCAGCTACAATGTAGAATCTGGGAAAACTTAGAAAAAAGCTCCTGTCGGGGTTTCGCCGTGCCTCACACAAAATCGCAAAGTGGGACAGGTGTTAGAGTGTTATCGCAAATAGTTTGTTAAACAAGATAAACCACAAAGCACACAAAGAGTCCTATTCAGACTTTTCTTTGCGCCTTTTGTCCTTTGCATTACGCATTTTCTAAGCACATATCGGATTCTACAACATATAGGGGAGTAATAACGTGTCCATCCACTTGGGTTGGTATCATGTCGATTCGCAAGAAATTTTACATTATATATTTTATCCGAATTGGGTGTGGGCGGAAATTTACCAGTTGAAAAAGCGAGCAGACCGCATGTTACAGTTATCCAAACATGCGATTCCGGTTTTCTTTGATTTTCGCCTCTCATCGCAGCTTCCGCCCGGAATGCTCAATCATGGACGACAAATTGTCGCAACTCGCCATCCACAAGGGTCGCCGTTGGTGATTGTGGGCGGCGAGCGGCTTATTTACAACACTTTCAAAATTGCAGAGCGAATGCTCAATGACCCAACATTGTTAGATGATGTAGTTTTTACAAAGTCCATGCCAGAGGCTGAACACTTTATTCGGGCGCAATTGTATCAGCAACAAGTGTAACCACATCGCTATCATTGACTATTCGATTTGTATTTTTGAACTCATAGCGAGGCAAAATTGGCTAAACAAAGTGTGAATAACGTTTCGTAACTGCTCACCTATCCCTGACACAGGATTTGCCGTTGGTCATTGTTGATACTCATTCTTCGTGCTTTTTTGAGTTTTATCTCATTTTTCAGTCCTCATGCACTACCCTCTCAATAAGGGGTGTATTTCAAGTTGGTGCAAAATATAAAACAAATCCTATTTCGCCTAAAACGTCGTGCTTTTGTAGGGGCGTACCCGCGTGTGCGCCCGTTGTTACTGGCATCGGGATGACACATGGGTTATCCCCTACAATTTATGTTATGCACTAGGATGAAATGCGCCTTCTCATAAGCAGGCGATGGACTCAATAACTTCTGGAACAAGCCGAATTTCAGGTGACTCAAGGTGAAATCCCACAAGAGGGTTTTTAACCCACTACTTCCCAAGCAAAGTACAGACTGCTCCGGCAGGGTCTTCAATCACAGCAAATTGTTTATTGTCAGATAATTTTCGCGGCTCAACGACGATTTTTCCGCCCAATTCAGTACACTTTGCGAGACTATCTGCCAAAGTATCAACATTAATGTAAATCATCCATTGTGATGGTATGAGCGCATTGTTACCGCGCTTATGACAAACACCTGCCGCCGTATGACCATCGGCACTATTCATATTGTAATCATCGAAATCGCCCATCGAAACAGATTCTGCTGACCAACCAACAACCGCTTGATAAAAGTCTCGGATTTTTGCCGCATCAGGCACAGTTAAATCTACCCAACCGACTTTGCCCTGCTCTTTTGGCATAGAGAGGTGGTCGGCTGGATGTTGGTCAAATAAGATGGGATTACCATCGGGGTCGAGTAAGGTGAAGTGGGCAATGCCTTCGCCATCTTCATCCGCTTCTTGAAGCAATTGCACCCCTTCTGCTTTTAGCTTCTTCTGTATCGCACGGGCATCAGTGGGATTGAAGGTCATAGCATTCTTCTCAAACAGGCCTTGAAACAAGCCGATTTTGGTGGTGTCGCTGCCCATGATGAGCCAGTTTTGTGCTTCATCACCATCTAACTTTGTAAAACCTAGTTTTTCATAAAATGTACACGAGACTTTAATATCTTTCACGGTTAGGCTAACAGAAAATGTACCTAGATTCATCTGATTATCTCCTTTTTTCGATTTTTGTTAGAGTGCGATGATGGGTATAGCACACCACATATCAAAGGTCTCCCAGCCTAGTTCTAATGGCAAACGCCGATAAATTTCGATAGCAGGCAAGTTATCGGGTTGATAACGGCTGCGTGGCAACCAATAACGCCACAAATATTGCCATGCCTTATCCAGCAGATGCAAATCGCCTTGTGTATGAACCATAGCCACCTGACATGCTGGGAATTGTCGCTCAGTGATATCAGTCCTGATAGACCAATGGTCTGGCACGGCAATACACCAATCGAAACGACACTTTTCAGTCGGCGTTATCTCAGGGTCATCTTGGGACATGCTATATAATCGCGCTTGTGATAACTTGCCGCCTTGTGCTTGATACCATTGCATCAAACGGTCATGGGCAGCAACAATCTCTTGCCATTGGCGATACGAATCGCTGATACGGATATAGGCTAAACGTTGTGTCGGGATTGCCTGTATCTGAACAGTAAATTCGCCCCTTTGTGCTATATCACACAATTTATCGACAGTATAAAGCGGAAATTCGCCCGCGACTTGACTAATCTTGCGCTCCTGCAACGGCGACAGTCTATCCCATTGGCGTGGCGCAATGCCGAATCGCTTTTTGAATGCGCGTGAAAATCCTGCTGCCGAATCATAGCCACAAGCAATTGCGGCATCCAGAATATTCATCGTCGGGCTACCCCGTAGTAACATCGCTGCCCGTTCGATTCGGATGCGATTGACAAACTGATTCAGCGTTTCGCCGACCAGCCCCTTGAACAAGCGATGAAAATGAAAGGGCGAAAAATGCGCGACTTGTGCCAATCGTTCGAGTGATAAATCCCCAGTGAGGTTGTTAGAAATCGTATCAATAACGATATTTATACGTTCAATGTATGGGTTATCTAGAGCCTCTATCATGTACACCAACACTAAAACAGAATATATGTTCTCTATTAAACCCTATAATACGCTATCGTGCAAGTTGAAAGAGGAGGCATTCAAAGGAAAGTTGCTTCTCAAAATAGGTTAATGGATGTTGGAAAATTGTCTGAGTTCCTTTATCTCAGTTGTGTTGATTCATTAAAAAGAATATAACGTTAATAAGACCTGTTCTATTGAGGATTCGTGTATGGTTCAAATCAGTGTTATGTCGGTTTTTTGCATTATCTTGCTTGTATATGGCTATAGTGTTGTCTTCAAAAAAGGCTGGTTTACTAAGGTCAAAAACGATAGCCAAAGCTCAATCAACAAAATGCGAAATATCATGGGAACAGCCTCTTTGTTTTTTGGCGTTCTCGGTCTGGTGGTTAATGCTGCCCTCGCTTATGTCTTGATTCGAGGTATCAGCATCTAATCTCACTTGTTCACTACCCTCCATCAAAAGCGAGTCTATTACGGACTCGTTTTTGTATTTACATTGCAGCCAAAGTCGCTCAAAATGGCAATATGTATTTATTGGACTATCAACCGCCAAAACGCCAAGAAAAAATTGGTAAAATGGATGAAAGATAGCACTCGCTTAACAAACTATCTAAGATGATGCTCTAACGGCTGCATCACTTTGCAATTTTGTGTGAGGCGCGGTAAAACCCCGAAAGGGGCTTATTTTGATTGAGCGCGGCATGTTAGGAAGAGTCATGTTTATTTCTTTTGAAGGCACTGAAGGTAGCGGCAAATCAACACAGGTCAAAGCTGTGTACGCAGCATTGCAAGCAGCGAGTTATGATGTATTGCTGACTCGTGAACCCGGTGGCACTGATATTGGCAATCAGATTCGTAAAATTGTGCTGGATACCATGTCCAATACTCAGATGCAAGCACGAGCAGAATTGTTATTGTTTTGTGCATCACGGGCGCAATTAGTGGGAGAGGTCATTCGCCCGACACTCGCTAAGGGGGGGATTATCCTCTGTGACCGTTATGCTGATTCGACCTTAGCGTATCAAGGTTATGGACATGGTTTACCGATTGATGACTTGAAGCAAATACTTCAATTTGCCACCAGTGGACTTTATCCAGATATGACCATTTATCTGGACTTATTGCCCGAAAAAGGATTAGCACGGCGGCGCGAAGGGACATTTGAAGGCGAAGATTGGAATCGACTAGACGACATGGAAATAGCCTTTCATCATCGTGTTTATCAGGGCTACCAAAGCATCATTGCCAATGATAAACAGCGTTTCGTTATCGTCGATGCTGACCAAGCCCCTACCGCCATTACGAAAGTTATTCTTGATGCTATCATGCCGCGTTTGGCAAGCAAAACAGAAGCAACAAAATGAGTCAGCGAGGTTGAAATGCACGAAACACAAGTCCACAAGTTGACGATTCTCTATACAGCAAACTTGCGTGGTGACTTGCAAGTGCTTCCGCGTTTGTATACTTATTTGCAAAAACTGAAATCTGAGACAGAAAACCCTGTCCTACTGCTCGATTTAGGTCATTCTTGTGTTGCCGATGTGTGGCATTGTGATGTCACCGAAGGGCGCTCGACATTAGTTGTCTTAGATGGTATGGGCTATCATGCGGCTAATGTCGCCGATTTTCTTGAGGCTAGTCAGCGCGATAAACTCCGCAATAGTATGACAACAGGTATGGTTGATGTGCATCATTCATGGCGTTACCATGTGCCACCTGTCCGCGATGAGACTATTATCATCTCCGCTATTGAAACGCCAGCACTCTCATTGTGTATTGTCGCTGCACCCGCCACAAAAACCCAATTCAATAGTCGGACATTGTGGCTGCAAGGTGTCGATAAAGGACAAGTGGGCTTTGTAGAAATTAATGTTCCGGCGCTAAAAATCTACTCACATGCTATTCTCGATATACCGTCGGGTCTCAAAGTAGATGCGACGATTGCTGCGGCTGTCGAATTTGTGGAAGAAGAAGCGCAATTTTTACGCAAAAACCAAAGTTAAGCAAAATGACTGTCCAACCTGAAAAATACCTATTTTTGAACCGCCAAAACGCCAAGTCGCCAAAACAAAAGATAGAACTACAAAAGCACAACGGTTTCAGTTTAGAAGACCTTCCTTTGCGTCTTTCACCCTTTGCATCTTTGCGTTAAAAATATCATTCTCATGGATAGGTGAAACGTTTCATGGCTCTAGGCGATTGCCGATAAGGAATCTGTGAGGGACAAAACGACTGAGGAATTTGTTGATGCGTAAATTGATAATGAAACTTTGGATTTCGCTATGATTATCGTATTCATGCCCACCGCCCATCCGTAAATAACGCTTGAGGTCAGCTATTGCACCATCGTAATTTTGCATCATGGCTCGTAACTGACCGCGCATTTCATAAGACGGAGCAATGCTGGGGTTCAATTCAATTGCCTGTGTCAAATCGCTTTCAGCTTTGACATATTGTCCGATTTTTTCGTAGGCTAAAGCCCGATTATAATAGACAGCATAATGTGCGGAATCAATCGTTACAGCTGCATCATAATCTTGTATCGCTTCTTCATATGCTGCTTGCATCCGTAGCAGATTGCCACGTTCGTTATACGCATCGGCTAAATATGGATTATGGCGTAGAGCCTCGTTAAAATCATCCATTGCTTTGTCATAGGCACCCAAAAACGCATAACTATTGCCACGATACAGATACGTTTCTGCTAAATCGCCAAGACTGAGGCGCAGAGCTTTTGTGAACATATCAACAGCGTGAGCATAGTCACGGGCTTCAAAGTGCGCCATGCCTAATTCAAAATATGTCTCAATTGGTGAGGTCATCCTCAGCTATTCCCCATTCGTCCAATGCAGTATGATAAGCATATTAAAATCGTGCTATCTAACATTACAAGGAGTATAACGTATGAAAAGCCACATTGCCAATCGACTATTTATTTGTTTGAGTCTCGCCTTTTTATTTACGTTTCCCGTGTGGGCGCAAGATGATACAGGGGGCGATGTGCTTATCGACCTCGCCTATATCAATCGTGTCACTGTCAATGATGATTTGACGATTGAGATTGTTGGAGAATTAGGAGATGCTTGTACTGAATTGGGCGATATCACTCAAGAAATTGCTGGCACAACGATTACAATTTCTGTGTTTACGACACGTCCTGCCGATGCCATGTGTGCGATGCAGTTACAAACCTTCGAGACAACGATATCACTAGAGGCTTCGCAATTCACGACAGGCGAAAATTTGCTAATTATCAATGGCAACGAATACACGATTATCATACCCGATATAGCGCCCACATCTGATAATAGTGATTGTCCACAAGATTCGTCTACTCTGAGGCTTTATCGCAATGACCTAGCTCGCTATTGTTTCCTCTATCCAGCCGAATTCATTGTCGATGTGATTGATGAGACAACGACTGTGATTGCTGCATCGACGACAGGGATGGCTTCGAGTGTGGAACTTGTCATTAGCACCGAATCAGCCGCCGAGCGGACACTCGAAACAATTGAATCGCAGCGTCAAGCCGATGCACCGCAGGACGCGCTCAATTTTGAGATAACGACAATCGGTGGACAAGCTGCTATTGTCACCGAAGATATTTTAGGGCGCATCCCGAACCGTACCTTGATAACAATCTACGATGGCACTGTTTACACCTTCATGATTTTTCCGATTGATACTGAAACTTTCGCGGATGAGACAGTGCTTGCCAATCATTTATGGGATAGCCTGATGGCGAGTTTTGTCTTCATAGCGGATGCAGCGCCGACTGTCAGTCCATCTACCCTGTCTTGTGACGATTTGATTGCGGCAGAAGGTCAGGCAAAATTTGAAAACAACAATTTCTGCTTCCTTTATCTCGATAGTTATACGCCAATTGGCAATGATACACTGGTACTTTTGAGTGGCTCAGAATTGTTTGGCGATAGAGGAATCACGTTTGTCGTTGAGGTATTCCCAGCAAATAACACCATTTCATTAGCTGATTTGCAGGTCGATATTGCGGCAACCTATCCTGAACAATCACTTGCCTTTGAAGCGACGACATTAGGCAACATAGAGGCAATAACGACTGATTCGATTGTGCTGCGCTTAGTAGGAAGTCGTCAACTATATACCCTATGGCATGACAACATTATCGTAGTACAGATTCACCCACTTGATGCCACCTATGCTGATGCGACAGATGCCATCAATGAATTGTGGGCGCTCGTGCAAGAGTCATGGATTTTTAAGGCGGAATAACTCCCTAGTAATTGCGTTTAACAGGCTTAAGATAGGGTGCGCTGTTTCATTATTAGGACTTTCGCTTGAAGCGAAGAGATAGTATATCATTGAGAGCATGATAAGGAAAAAAGAGTACATCGAATATTTAATCAGTACGCCAGTGAACTATACCTGTAGCAATCTTGCCAAACATTTGGAGGATGTC
>JAUZRW010000182.1 GCA_030950085.1 Anaerolineae bacterium | reverse complement strand
TGGTCGCCCTGATGGTGAGCGCGGTGGTCGCCCTGATGGTGAGCGTGGCGGACAAGCACGTCGTTTGGTTGGGGCAGTTGCCGAATCGACTGGACTAGAAGCACAAGATGTTGCTACACAGGTACGTGATGGTGCAACCTTGGCTGAAATTCTAGCGAACAATGGTATCGCCACCGGCACATTCATTGATGAACAAGCCGCGACACATGAAGAGCGTCTCAATGAACAAGTCGCAAGTGGGCAAATTAATCAGGCAATTGCCGATGCCCGTTTGAACTTGTTCCGCGTAGAACTCGATTTCTATCTTAACCGCACGGTAGAAGTTGGCACAGAATAATAGTGTAGGGTCAGTAACACCTTCTAACCTCACCCCTGTATCGTTACACTTAGCGTCCCCTCCCCAAAGCATTAGGGAGGGGATTGTGTATTAATGCGGCAAATTGAACAAGCGTATCGCATTTTCAGTGGTGATAGTCGCCATCTCATCAGTTGTGACATTTTTCAAGCCAGCTAATCTATCGACAATATGTGGTATATATTCTGGCTTATTAGGGCGTTTGCCTCTAAATGGCTCAGGTGTCAAGAAGGGAGCATCGGTTTCTACGAGAATTTTATCTAACGGCATACTTCGCGCTATCTGTCGTAAACCCTCAGCTTTTTTGAACGTAATCGGACCCGTGAAACCTAGATAAAAGCCAATCGACAAGGCGCGTTCGGCGATTTCTGGTGGCGCAGAAAATGAATGTAGCACACCGGGACGGTCTTTCAGCGATGCTGGTAAATCCTTCACCCATTGTTCCAAAATACGAATTATATCGTCACTCGCTTCTCGATTATGGATAATCACGGGTAAGTCGCGTTTTGCTGCTAGTGCGAGTTGTGCCTCAAACGATGAAATTTGCTTTTCTTTCGGGCTTTTATCCCAATGATAATCCAGCCCAATTTCACCAATAGCGACGACTTTTGGCTGATAAGATTGTTTTTCAATGTGAGCCAATATATTGTCAGTGAAATTAGCGGTACTGTTGGGATGGACTCCGACGGCGGCAAAAATCCCCTCATATTGTTGCGCGAGGTCTAGTGCTTGTTGAGTCGTTTCGATATCGACTGCTGGAATGATGATTCGTGTGACTCCGACTTGAGCGGCGGAGTCAACGATACTATCCCGGTTGGCATCAAAAGCATCGAAGTTCAGGTGGCAGTGGGTATCAATCATCTGTGTCATCAGCTAAAAAACACGCTCTGGGTCTTCTTTGAGACGTTTTAAGTCTGCCTCAACCATCATCTGAATCATCGCTTCAAATGAGACAGTGGTTTCCCAGCCGAGATTAGTACGGGCTTTCGTGGGGTCGCCAATCAGCAATTCGACTTCTGCCGGACGCATAAAGCGTGGGTCTTGTTTGGTATAGTCTTTCCAGTCCAAATCGACACAAGCAAAAGCGACATCTAGTAGGCGTTCCACAGTATGCGTTTTTCCAGTTGCGATAACATAATCATCAGGCGTATCTTGCTGGAGCATCAACCACATGGCTTGCACATAATCGCCTGCAAAGCCCCAATCGCGCTGGGCATCAAGATTGCCGATGCGTAATTCCTTCGCCAATCCTAGCTTTATTTTTGCCGCATGATGAGTGACTTTGCGCGTGACAAATTCTAAGCCCCGACGCGGCGACTCATGATTGAACAAAATCCCACTGACAGCGAACATATCATAACTTTCACGATAATTCACCGTTATCCAATGTCCATAAACTTTGGCAACACCATAAGGGCTACGAGGCCAGAAGTGAGTTGTTTCTTTCTGTGGGACTTCTTGTACTTTGCCGAACATTTCACTGCTAGAGGCTTGGTAAAAGCGTGTTTTAGGAGAGACTGTGTGAATTGCCTCTAACATGCGCGTGACACCCAATCCGGTAATATCGCCTGTGAAAGCAGGTTGATTCCATGACGTAGGTACGAAACTCTGTGCGCCGAGATTATAGACTTCATCGGGCTTAATATCGCTCACGGCACGGGTGAGGCTAGTTTGGTCGCTGAGGTCGCCCGGAATAAGGGTAATCTCATCTTGAATATGACGAATGCGTTCATAGAAAACGGTACTTGTACGACGTACCATGCCATAAACATCATAACCTTTAGCCAGTAAAAATTCTGCCAAATACGAGCCATCTTGTCCGGTTACGCCGGTGATGATTGCTTTTTTTGCCATCCGTTATTATTTGCTCCTCATCGTATTTGCGATACGCTGCCGACAATCTTCTAGCAGGTCACGCAAAGTTGTTTCAAATGGAATTGTCGGTTGCCAACCTGTTAACTTGTTTAAGCGACTGTAATCACCTTGTTTGATTGGCACATCAACGGGACGTAGTTTATCGTTATCAATTTGTACGTCAATATCAATGTTTGTAAAAGTCAAAAGTGTATCTAAAACGTATTGGATGCTATAGGCTCTGTTGGATGCAATATTATAGGCTTCGCCCACCTTGCCTTTTTCAATCAACAGAGCATAAGCACGCACAACATCACGCACATCAGAGAAATCACGTTGGGCGCTGAGGTTGCCGACTTTCATCACAGGTGCTTGCAACTTAGCTTCGATTTTGGCGATTTGCAAGGCGAAATCCGGCGCGACAAATCCCCCGCGTTGACCTATGCCGCTATGATTAAACGGGCGAGCGCGAATGATAGGCAGTTTGTGGCTGATGAAATATTGCAAACCCATCATATCTTGTGTGACTTTGCTCAGTGCATAAGGGCTTTCTGGCAGTAAATCAATATCTTCGGTGAGGGGTGTAAAATTCGTTGTATCGCAACGATAAATTTCACCAGATGTTGTAATCAAGGTACGTGGTTTGATATTGAGGCGGATACAAGTCTCGAATAAATTGAGTTGTGACCGAATATTGGTTTCCAGGGTTGGCCAAATCGACGTTTGGGCGTGGCTGGGTGACGATTGTGCTGCAAGATGATAAATGGCATCGGGACGTATATCCGCCAACATCGCATAAACATCAGCTTCATCGCGCAGGTCGATGGTTATCGGCGTGACGATATCTGGCAAGCGATTTTGCTTCTCCAAACGATATATTGTCCCAAAGAGTTCGGCTGTGGGTTGTTGATTGATGAGGTGGTTGAGTAGGTGTTGCCCTGCGAATCCACCTGCCCCTGTAATAAGGATACGCACCCGATTTCCTTCCTATATTTGGAGTTGCTTGTCGCAAATTGCATTATAGCTGATGAAAAAAGATGTAACAGGGTAGGGGGAATGTTGCCAACAATTGTTATCAATAAAAAAGGGCACAATATACTGACTGCGCCCTTTTATGCTTTGAGTGGATTAACCGCCTGCTGCTTCTGGTTCAACATCTGAAGTGACGGGAATTTCTATCACTTCAACGATATCACCATTGAAAGTCACCGAGACGAATTGTGCTGAAATCCAACCAGTTTGCCCTTCAAAAGTAGCTTGTAACCAATCGGCTGCGGATGTCCGCGCACTGATGACCAGTTGTGTACCACTTGGAATGAGTCCAAGGGATTCAGACTGTACATCCGGTGAACGGCGGAATTGCAGATTGGCATTTGCATCAAGAATCACATCGGCAATATAGGCATCTTTAAGCGGGTCAGGTGTTGGGATTTCGGCTTGTTGTGCGCTACCTGTAATGCGCCCAATAGTTTCAGCATCTACAAGGTCGGTCAATTCACGGACGAATAACTCTTCGACATCGATTCTGTCACCATTCCACAAGTATTGGACGAATTGTGTACTCACCCAACCTGTAATTGTGCCACCTTCTGGCGGATTATAGCTGATGAATACCCATACAATGTCTTCAAGCGCAGCAGGGGCAGTACCGTCCGCAAGCGTTGTACTATCAAGGAAACCCAGTAATTCAACAACAGTATCCAGTTGCAAACGTGCCAATACTTCACCATCAGTAGTGGGTGTACGACGAACATTGAGACGGGCATCAGGATTCAAGTTGAAAACTCGCGCTGTGACAATATCTTCACGAATCGGGGGAGGGGTGAGTTCTGTACTGCGTGCTTCACCGGGAATGTTACCGGGAGTCGTTGGTAGGTCACGGAGGGCTTGTAAATCGCCTTTATCATCGCGCACAACCAAGAACTGTGCCAGTACCCACGCTTCGATTTCACCGCCATCGGGTGTGGTATAGATAACGCGCAACCATGTTGTATCGGATGCAAGGTCTTCGTCTTCGCCCAAACTGTTTATAGGGTCAACAAAATCTTCGGCTTCTGGCGGTGGGTCTTGACCATCCACAAGAGCTACTGGACGACCTTCACGACCATCAATGACCAATGTCGTGTTAGCTGGTGCGAGACCAAGTGAGAGCGAATTGGGGTCAGGGTATTGACGTAATTGCAAATTCGCACTGGGGTCAAGAATAACCTGTGCCGTGACAACGCCGTCACCCCCCACTGTAGCTTGTTGTGGGGCAGGTGTCGCTTGAACAACCTCTACTGGAGGTGGTGTTGCTTCGACAACTTCTGGGCTTGTTGCTGCATCGGCTGCAATCGTTGTACCAGCTCCCGGCGCACTTGCTAAACCTTGTACAAGTGTTGTGGGTGCAATAATGGCTGTTGGCGCACTGAAAGCGTTGCCATCTAGTATGATGATGTTGTAGTAATTGCCACCATAAAACGTGACATCGGGACCAATGAGCGTGCCAGCAACATCACCCAATTGGAGCGTAAAGGCAACTGTAGCCCGAAGGGGGGCAATGCGGTTTGCGTCGGATGCCTCACCAAAAGCAAGGTCACTAGACAGCATCATGCCACCGGATAATTCAACACTTGTTGCTGCCTCAGTAATCGTGTTGATGACACTCGCAACGGCTGACCCTTCGCTCACGCCACTGAAATCATCGGCAAAGACTGAAATTGCGATGCCATCACCATCGGCTAGAGCAACGACTGTTTGTGCATTTCCGACTTCAACTGTTATTGACGTAGAGGCGATTACATCATCACCTACTCGAAGTTCGATACTGTGGTTGCCTGCGGGGGCAGCAATATGGACAGTTGGATTATTTGTACCAAGCATGGGTACAGCAAGTGTGTCATTGATGTAGACATCAACAGGGGCAGCCCCTACCACACCATGAACGAAGCGGATAAACCCAGCATCACCGCCTGCCGCAGTTGGAGCAGCGAGAACCATTGTTTGTGGATTATCAGTTGTTCCATACACAATTGCCATTTGGCTAGTACCCGTCGTCAATGCGAGTGGTACTTCTGAAATAACAGGGGTTGTTGTGCCAGTTGGGACAACATTGACCACATAAGTTTGTGCAGGTAAATCAAACGAGCCAAATGATGCGCCATATGCCATATCTGCTGCAATAGCGAAACCGGCATCAAAAGTCGCATCACCCACCGCGATTGATTCTGCTAATTGGACATCGAGATTCGCGCCACCTGATAGCGCATGAACAAGCACTAAGCGAGACACACCGAGACCTACAGGTGTCAAATTGTCATTAAAAGCGTCAAATTGTCCTGCGGTTGAGGCAATCAATGTGATAGGCGTAATATCTGCCGTGATGCTTTGCTGCCAAAGCGGTGTGCTAACGCCTGTCGGAGTAGCCGTAATGGTGTGATTACCTGTGGGAACATTAATGTAGCCTGTGGCTTCACCGTAGCCGAGATTGACCACTGCCAGTGAACCATTAACATAGACATCAATTGGGGCGGTATTCGGTACAACATGAACAAAACGTACAGCCGAATTCCCCTGTGCCAGTAGTCCGTTAACACTGAGAAGTAGGACTAGCACAAATACGAGCATTCCGACCATTGTGCGACGGTGTAATTTCATAAAAACTCCTTAGTTTGTTTCTCCTCAAAAAAGGGGGCTTATGCTGAGATGCCCCCTTGCTGATTTATATATTATAGCAAATTGAGGTTTATGTGCCTTCTTGCCATTGGTTGAGATAACTTTCTTGCTGTTCGGTTAGCGTGTCGATAGCAATACCCATCGCTTCCAACTTTAGACGTGCAATCTCCGCATCGACTTCTGCCGGAATCGTGTAAACTTGTTTGCCGAGTGTAGACGCATTAGCAAGCATAAATTCTGCGCCGAGTGCTTGGTTAGCAAAACTCATATCCATCACACTTGCCGGATGACCTTCGGCTGCTGAGAGGTTAATCAGGCGACCTTCACCGAGAACATAAATTGCACGGTCATCAACGATGTATTCTTCGACAAATGGACGAACCCGTTTTGGTTCACCAGAAGCCATTTTTGCCAGACCTTCAAGGTTGATTTCGACATTGAAGTGACCACTGTTTGCCACAATTGCGCCCGATTTCATCGCTGCGAAGTGATGAGTGTCGAGGACATTGATGTCGCCAGTTGCTGTCACGAAGATATCACCGATTTTGGCGGCTTCTTGCATCGGCATAACACGGAAACCATCCATAACTGCTTCGAGTGCTTTCATCGGGTCAATTTCTGTGATGACGACATTCGCGCCCATGCCTTTAGCACGCATGGCAATCCCACGACTGCACCAACCATAGCCGCCGACAACTAATGTCCGACCTGCCAACAAGATATTTGTCGCACGGATAATCCCGTCAATCGTGCTTTGACCTGTGCCATAACGATTATCGAAGAGATGCTTGGTCTGGCTATCATTGACCGCTACCACAGGAAATTCTAACGCGCCATCTTTTGCCATCGCTTTGAGGCGAATGACACCCGTTGTTGTTTCTTCTGTACCACCAATGATGATATCCAGCAATTCGCGGCGATTTTTGTGTATTTCACTTACAAGGTCAGCGCCGTCATCCATTGTCATTTGTGGCTTATGGTCAAGACCAGCCTTAATGTGCTTATAGTAGGTTTCGTTGTCTTCACCCTTGATAGCATAGACAGGGATTTCATCATGTACGACCAATGAGGCGGCGACATCATCTTGAGTAGACAGTGGGTTAGAGGCGACTAAGACGACATCAGCACCCCCCGCTTGCAGTGTGCGAGCGAGATTTGCTGTTTCGGTTGTGACGTGCAAACAGGCAGAAACCCGTAAGCCTTGCAATGGTTTTTCTTGTAGGAAGCGTTCACGGATTGCACGTAAGACAGGCATTTCTCGTTCTGCCCATTCAATGCGATAACGTCCGCCAGTTGCGAGTTCCGGATCTTTAATATCGTGTTCTGTTGCTAATTCAGCCATTCTATCTCCATGACTTATCTAAAAAATCATCAAACGGCGGCATTTTAACATAGCACATGCTATCTGTCGCCACCATTTTTAACGTGAATTGTAAAGTATCGCCATTAAATGGTGACACTCCTAACCAATTTCAACCCTATTGGGTTTACTTACTCGCCAATAGAGGATTTTAACAAGACATCCAGCGCACCGTCATCATTGTACCGACTGCGGAAGCGTTCAATGAATTCCGATATCGTATAAGTATGATGTTGTGTGCCGATGTGTTCCAGTACATAAGTCGCGCATAGCGAACCCACTGAGCCACATAAACTTAAAGGCAAGTCATAGGCTAAACCCGTGATGAATCCAGCACGATAAGCATCTCCTGCACCTGTCGGATCAAGGATTTCAGAGGGTGGGAAGGCTTCAACTTTAAGCAGGTCGCCATTGGTATAAATCTCTGAACCCTCTGCGCCATGTGTAATGACAAGCAAATCGACACTATTTTGTAAATCATCCATGCTCATGCCTGTTTTCTTCATGACCATATTAGACTCGTATTGATTAATCACCATCAGGTACGCCCCTTGCATATCATGCTGGAGGGTTGCGCCATCCATACGAGCGATTTGCTGGCTTGGGTCATAGATGAAACGCAAGCCACGTTCCCGACAGTCATTACTCAGATTAGTCATGGCAGCCGGATCGTTCGGAGAAATGATAACTAAATCGGGTGCTATGTTTCCTGATAGTTCCGTTAGGGCATAATTGCGTGCTTTTGTCATCGCACCACTATAAAATGAGGAAATTTGATTATTTTCTTCATCTGTGTTACAGAAAAATGATGCGGTAAAAACATCATCATGTTGCTGAACAGTGCTAGTATCGACTCCCACAGATTCCAGCCATTTACGATAATCTGGGAAATCGCGTCCGACTGTTCCCATTAAGCGCGGATTCAAGCCCAATTTCGCCATATTAAAGGCGATATTTGCAGCCACTCCGCCCCAGTGCTTGGTCATATCTTCCACAAGGAAACTGAGACTCACTTGCTCTAGGGCATCTGCCATGATGTGTTCACGGAAACTTCCGGGGAAGCGCATCAAATAATCATAGGCAATTGACCCAGTTACGACAATATCCATTCATCACTCGCTATATTTATACATTTATAATGAAACGACAGGAAAGTATATCATACCAATTGTCGATTGCGAGATAAAAAAACAAGATTGATGTAAGATGGTAGGATATAAGCTGAATTAGTTGTTCAGGATACGATATGTCAGATAAGAACGATGGTATTAATGATAATGAACTGCCAGAAGATGAAAGGCATCTCCCCGAACTTGTTCCTTCGCATCGCGGACGGATGGTTTCGATACGCGGATTAGTTGAGCGTATTATTGAAGAGTTTGAGATTGAGCATGGTGAAAATGAATCGGAGGCAGTGCAGGAATCGACATCCGAAATTGAACGCCGAAAATTATTACGCTCAGTTGCTGATTATATTTTCAGTGTGGAATCAGTTCATCTGGAACTCAAAGAGCAAGCACAAATTATTGCACGCTCATATAGTGAAATATTTGGCTATGGAGCATTAGACACTCTATTTAGCGATAAAAATGTCACCACCATTACGCTAGAAGGAGCGCGAAAAGCCGCAGTCCGTTATCAACCGGGTACGGCATTGATACCCTTAGAGCCATTGTTTGAAGATACGCCGCATATGCGAAAAATACTCAAACGCTTATTGAAAGATGCTGGCGCACAACTGCGCGACGATGTGCCGATAATAGAAACGGGTCTAACAATTGAAGGGCGACGAGTTTGCCTGACAATCGCAGCATCGCCATTTGTATCTGAAATCGCCGTTGATATTCGCGTGCACCCCAAAGAATTGCCCACCCTCGATATGCTTGTTGAAAGTGGAGTCTTGACCCAACAAGTCCGTCAAATCTTGGAATCGATTGTGAAGTCGGGTTATGGTTTCATTATTGTGGGCGATACTGAATCGGGCAAAACGACATTGCTTTCGGTCTTGGCGCAACTGCTACCGAGTCCCGAAGGAATCCTTGCTATTGAAAGGGCGAGTGAATTGGCATTGCCTGATGGGGCAGAACGCTTGATGGCGACATGGCCTGTTGATGATGATGAATGGTTCTCATTTGGTGAGCGCATCAAACAAGCGATTGAGAAAAAGCCACAAACACTGATATTAGATGAAGTACGGACTGATGAACCTGAATCGATTGCACCACTATTGCATGAACCCGATATGCCACGTCAAATCTGGTCTTTTCGGGGCGCGTCAAGTGCGAGTCGGATTCGGAGCGCACTCGGTATGATAGCACGCATGTCCGACCATACCCAACCGGAATCAATGGTTTTTAACTTATATGAGCGCTTGCCATTTATTATTAGGATCAAGCGGCGTAAGGGCTATTTACAAGTACTCGAAATTGCTGAATGGCAGTTCCCTGATAATTACAAAGAAATCAACGACTTGGTTTATGCAGATTATATTTCCCTGATGGAAATGGGTTGGGAAATATGCGAACCGACAGGTAAACGTCCGAAACATGATTTGGGTTTACCAGAAGATTTTTGGGATATGTAATGCACATCCTAAAACCGATTAGCACAATTACGCGCAATCTTCAACGAGTGTTTCCACAGCGCCCTATACGCGGCATGTCACGGCTAGGCAATTTGTTGACTACATGCTTGCCAGCCTATGAAAGCGTGGTGACAATGAATCATGGTTTCAAAATGCGCTTACAGTCGGCGCAGGGCGCAGAAATGGGCTTGCTGCTTGCCGGAATGTATCAACCGGCATTGACCCATATTCTGGCACAATATAGTGTTCAAAGTGGGTATTATCTGGATATAGGGGCGAACTTGGGCTTTTTTAGCTTATTATTTGCATCTTGGGCAGGTGATTCTGGCAAAGTAGCATCCTTTGAGGTTAATCCACAAATGGTTGCACGAGTTCAAGATGGGAAGGCACTGAATGACTTTGATATCGACATTGTAGAAAAAGCTGTCCACAATAAAGCCGCCGAAACAATTTCTTTCTATGTTTCATCGAGTGCCGGTAAATCATCTATCTATGGAGAGCAAGTCAGCGATATTACACAGCAAATCACTGTTGAAACAATAACGATTGATGCTTATATCCAACAAATGGGTTGGTCTCGTGTCGATATGATAAAGATGGATATTGAGGGCAATGATTGTCAGGGTTTGCTCGGTGGCTCACAAACGATTCGGCAGTATCAGCCTTTCATTGTGTTTGAATATTGGCGTGATACCTCACAAGCGACGACTCAGCAAGCAAAACACTTGTTATCGGATGTCGGTTATCAACTAGAAATTTTGCATCTTAATGGGAAGCGCCAACCGTTTGACTGGCACGTTCCCAATTCGCTGCATCATGTGGATGTTTTGTGTTTTCCACCTGAAAATTAATTCTATTGTGGCTGCTATAGTATCGGCTGTGTATTGTGTGCTAATTCCCCTGCTGATAAAACTAACGAAAACGCTCTTCAACATATTGAAAGATACTGAAAGGCGTTTCGTTGTTTGTTTATATGATTTATTGGCTTTGTGATGCCGCAAGTTGAATCAATGTGCCAACCTGTGCTGGGTTTGGACGACGATTGATGATATCAAAACGAATGGGTCCCCCATTGAGTCGCCAACCGACAGAGGGTGTTCCGGTGACTTCATCAAACTGATTAGCGAGTGCGCCATCAGTTTCATATTGGTCGGCTGTCGCGAGGCAATCTAAAACATCGGAATAAGTCAAACCCATTTGCTCTGCGAAGTCGCGTGAACTGGCATTGTTAAAACGGGTCGTACTAGCGATGCGGAAGAGGGTATCATGGGCATCCCAAAAAGAATTAGGTTCAAGTTCGTCTGAACACTCAGCAAGACCAAACGAAATCCTTGAGGTTTCCGATATAGGTAACATGCGGAATTCAAAGCGCGCTTGCCCTGTCACCACATATTGCTGGAGAATCTCATGTAATTCTGTTTGATAGCTTTGGCAATGTGGGCAGAGGAAATCTTCAAAAGCAACAATTGTAACCGGTGCCTCTGGATCGCCGAGTATGAATGCCCCGTCTTCTGTGCGCCCTTGGGGTATGGTCGAGTAGTCTAGGGCAATCGCATCGCTATTATTCTGCAATGCGATAAATGCCCCTATTGCAATCACAGCGACAGCAACGATTCCTAAAATGACGAACAGTTTCGTTTGTTGCTTTTCTGAATTTTTAACCTTATTGGTCACGATAGTACCTTCCGTTATGCTTCATGTTCAGGATATGTCTTAGTTTACTAGATAACTTGAATTTCTTAATAGATTCTTGCCTGAGTTTACCGTTATTTTACGATTTTGATGGGGGTAATGGTATCATCCACGAGACATTTTGTTGATACTGTTTATAAATATCACCATAAGCATTAACCATGCTTCGCTCTTCAATCAATGACCCAAAGACAAAATAGAGTGTTGCTGCAATATTGAAAACCAGTGACGCATTGGTCATTGAAGGCGAAAACCACAAGACTAATAGGGAGAAAAAGTATAGGGGATGCCGCACCCACCCATATAAGCCCCCCGTTTGCAAGTTCTCGTCTGCTAAGGGCAGTTGACCACCATTGATGAGCATTATCACTTGCCGCAATCCTGCAAAGCGCAAAAAGTCAATTTGTAGGATGGATACGGCTAATCCTATCATGCCTATCAATTGAATGACCCGAAAAATAGTGGCGATAGGCTGTGATACTTGGTATAGCGTCTCACTAATTGACCACATATAAGGAAATAGCGGTGCAAGCATGATGACAGATAGCGCATTGTAAAAGAGGCGATAAAATCCCTCATATGGGCGTTCACCCATCAGATTGATGATAACCTGTTTGAAACGTCTGTCTGCTGTAATGCTATGGACTACGGCAAAAACGAGCATCCACAGTAAAATAATGACCATAAGAACACACACTTTCAATATTGAGGAGTGAGTTATGCGTGCAGTTGATATTATCGAGAAAAAGCGAGATAAGCAAGTTCTAAGTACAGAAGAAATTGAATGGTTTATACAAGATTATACGTCAGGGGCTATTCCTGATTATCAAGCATCGGCTTTATTGATGGCAATTTTTTTGAATGGTATGTCTCGTGAAGAGACGGTGACACTCACAATGGCAATGGCAAAATCTGGCGAGATGCTAGATTTGTCCGATATCACTGATTATGCCATTGATAAACACTCGTCAGGGGGGGTAGGCGACAAAACAACCTTGGTTGTCTTACCGATTGTGGCAGCATTAGGCGTTCCTGTCGCAAAAATGAGTGGGCGCGGCTTGGGCTTTTCTGGTGGTACATTGGATAAATTAGAGGCGATTAAGGGCTTTAACGTCAATTTGTCGGATGAAGAATTCCGCAAGCAAGCGCGTGAAACGCAACTGGTATTGGCTGGGCAAACGGGTGAATTAGCCCCTGCCGATGGCAAACTCTATGCGCTGCGAGATGTTACGGCGACGGTGGATAATCTGTCATTAATTGCCGCCAGTATCATGAGTAAGAAACTTGCATCGGGCGCAAAAGGGATTGTCTTGGATGTGAAATTGGGTTGTGGCGCATTTATGAAAACAGTGGATGCTGCCCGTGAACTCGCCCAAATGATGGTTGATATTGGTACAGATTCCGGACGCGATATGGTGGCTCTACTATCGGATATGAATCAACCATTGGGTGTGGCGGTTGGCAATGCTTTAGAAGTGAAAGAGGCTTTAGAAACACTCAATGGCGGGGGACCGGCTAATTTTCGTGAGCATTGCCTAGAAGTGGCGGCTTATATGTTACAACTTGCCGGACGCGGTAAAAAATGGGTAGATACAGATTTTGCGCGTGCTGATGCGGAGAAAACCTTAAACGATGGTTCTGCTTTTTCAAAATTCCGCCTGATGGTCGAAACACAAGGCGGCGATGTGTCGATGGTTGATGACCCGACACTGTTACCCCAAGCTAGTTTGCTACAGACTGTTAACGCTAAACAAGCTGGGAATGTGAGCCAAGTTGCGGCAGATGAGATAGCACGAGCATCTTTGGTTTTAGGAGCAGGGCGCGAGAAAAAGAGCGACCCAATTGATGCGGCTGTGGGTGTCGAAGTGTTTGTCAATGTGGGTGATACTGTACGTGAAGGCGATGTCGTTGCCCGAATCCATGCGAATGATGCAGGAAAAATGGACGAAGCGCGTATTTTTATTGAAAAAGCGATTCAATATAGCACAGATGGTATTGAACATCTGCCACTATTTTATGGCGTAATTGATGGACGTAATCCAGAGAAATCTTAACGTTGTTGCACTAAAATACCATTTTCATAGTGATATTCGTAAATGGGGGCATCTTGCCAATAACCATTTTCATCAAAGCTGATTGTGCCATTGATACCCTCATATACGATATCATGCAGCGGTGTTTCACGCACAATACTGTCTATAGCCAAGCGTGTCGCATCATAGGTCAGGCTGGTAAGTAAACTCGGCTGTGGAGCGAATCCGTTGCTGTCGATATAACGTTGTGCGAAGTCGGTATCCGGCAATGTGGCACTACTGATAACTGTGATTGCACTTAAATTGTCGTATAGCATGGGAAACTGCTTGAGGGCTAATAATTCGCTCCCAATGATTGGTGTTCTTAAATCACTGAGGGCTGTAATGTTGGCAGGTTGTGGAGTCGATAGGCGCGACTCCACATCTCGACTCGCTAATATCGCCACATTTGCACCTGTTGGTTGTGTGTTCCAATGACCAATAATCAATATAGGACGTTCACCAAATGCTGCTTGAACATCACTATCGGCTGCATGAATACCTAGAATGAGAGTCATAGCGATAGTGGGGTCATTTTGTATGGCGTGCGCCCTATCTATCGCGGATTCGACATGCCCTCCGTCATCAATAGCCAGCAAATCAATATTCTGATAGCCACTGTCGGCAATAGCGAGGCGTGACGCATATAAGGCATCATAACCCACTTCACGGTAGCGACCTTCAAAGGGGGCTAAGAGAGCAATTTTGATAACAGTTTGTTGTTGGTTACTGATACCACAGCCGGATAGCAATAACAGCAATAGTACAATAAATCGTCTAACAACCATTGACGAGATGCTCATCATAAGTGGTGGCAAAACGATGATAATTTGAACCATCGCAACGAGCGCGAAAATAAATATAACTCGATTCAGCAGGATAAATCGCGGCGCGAATGGCAGACAGACTTGGATTGGCAATCGGACTCGGTGGAAGCCCAAAGTTGAGATAGGTATTATACGGTGATTCAACACCTCTATAATCCGCAGGGGAGATATTAGTCCACCATCTACCGCGTGCGCCTTGTAGAGCATATTGTACTGTCGGGTCTGCGTCTAGTTTCATGCCAGCATCAAGGCGATTGCGATAGACACTGGTAATTAGGACATGTTCATCATCCCAGACAGCTTCGCGTTGGGCAATCGAAGCAATAGTGACCACATCACGCATTGACAAGTCTTGCGCGTTAGCATCTATGAGTAATTGTGTGCCGACGGTCTCCACAAAATTTTGCAGAACCATATCTCGAAACGCTGTAGCTGTACTGTTTGGCGAGACAACATAAGTATCTGGGAACAAAAAACCTTCTAATGATGCACCAACAGGAATACCGAGTTGTTGGGATAGTGTCAGGTCAATTTGTGCGCCGGAACTGACAACATTGTAAAAGTCCGAACCTGTAAATGGCAAGCGAGTCGCTTGGTCAATATTCTCGACAATTTCCTCAATGCGTGTGCCGGGCAGAATGACAAATAATATGCCTGCATTGGCTCTATCGGTAATGGTGGCGGCAATATCTGGAATAGTCATGGTTTGATTGAGGAAAAATGCGCCTTCTTGAAGTTGCGTATCCAATCCTTCGACAACCATATAATCAACAAACAATTCAGCATCAACAATGAGACTTTGTTCTCGCAATTTTTGTGCAATGATGAAAGGGGTATCGCCTGATGCAATTTGCAAGATTTGTTCGCTTGCATCGCTGCTGACACTGCGTTCTAAATCTTCTTGACGAGTTGCCAGTGTCATACGTAAATAGGTTGTGCGGAGATAATCTACTGGGTCACCGCCAGAGATAATCATCAAAAAACCGAGACTAATCGCCCCAAAGAAGAAGGCAATAAATCCTAGAACAATCACAATTTTGGCAAGGCGTAACAATGAATTTTGCTCCTATTTTTGACAATTACTCTAAAAATAGTATATCTGTGAAAAACGTGCTGTCTATGGGCGTGGGGGGAGCGTTGCCAAACCGTCAGCTAGGGCATCAAGATAACTTTGCAAAATGAGCCGTGCTGCAAGGTCATCAATGGGGTCACGGACTTTGCGCCCCATCCGTTTGGCTATTTCTGCGGCATCTTGGCTGGTGAGTTGCTCATCCCATGTGATAATCGGCAATGTGATAGTTTCGGCAAAGCGTTCTATCCATGTGCGGACGGTATCTGCCTGCGTATGCACGCCTTCTGGTGCTTCGTTATAAGGCATCCCGATGACAAAGGCGACAACATTTTCTTCAGCAGCGATTTCGTTCAATAGCGCGAAATCTTCTGCCTTGGATTTGCGTTCAATAATACGTAGCTCTCTAGCAGTGATTCCCATGGCATCACTAACCGCAACACCGATACGCGCTAGTCCATGGTCAATGCCGAGTAATCGCCCTATTATCATAAGTCACCACTTTGCCGAATTGAAATGCGAACGGGTAGAATGGGCATTTGCCACAACCAACTAGGCGAAACCTCAATTTCTGGTGTTGTATCGGGTGCGACACCAACCAGATTGTTGAGAATCGTTTGGGCTTCTTCAATAGATTTTCCGGCGACAATTTGCTGTATTTGGAAGGTATCGACCTGTGCTGTTGCTAGGGCGTTACCAGATGCGCTGAAAGTCGTTGTACCATTAAGATTTGTACTGAGAACAGCACCACGAGTATAGATGAAAGTATCAGGTTGCAATACAAGATTACTGGGCTTCTCGGCAGATAAGCGTGCAAATACGATTTGTCTGGCAAAGCGGTCATCTATCACGAGGGCTTCGACAATTGCTTGCATATCAAGTGTGAGTGTCTCCGAAAATGCACCCACTTCATGACTATAATTTATCCAATCTCTGCGAAGACTGCTTTCAGGGATATGAACAGATTCAACGACAATGACTTGTGTATCTGACGAAAAATTTGCTTCCATTTCTTCAAGAGCGCGGGCTTGTAACTGAGCGCGGACGATACCCATTAAACGGTCATAGTCATCTTGTGTGACAATAGCAAATGTCTGACTTGTGCCGCCTGTCGTGGGTTGAAGATTTCGTACAGTAACTTGTTCGCTCAATGAGCCAATCACCGTATTGATAAGTCCTTCTGTGACATTGCCGATGCTTCCTGAAAATTCAGGAATGGCTTCAATGGCAACATCAGTTCGTGCGCCAACTTGACCTGCTAAAGATGCCGTAACAGTTGTCGTAAAGCGAATCGGTGTTCCGGCACTGGTCGTCACCTGTGTATTAGCAGGAATTTCAATGGTACGCGGCGTTTGATTCGTGAAGGTAACAACGCCGATGGCACGCGAATCTTCCCCTGTGGCTTCACCGCCTGTTTCAATAGATTGTACAGTTTGTACTGTGGCTCGTAACAGCGTTGCTGGAATTGTGCCGCTATCAATATCAACATCTACTACCGATGGGTCAGGGTTGGCAATAATCAAGGCTTCAATGTTGACGATTTCTTGTGCGAGTGTCAGATTGATTTGTGCAGATGGGGCAGCTACAAATATTGCGCCCCCAATGGCACTGAATACAACCATTGCTACTGCAACTTGAACAACGCGCCGTAATGCGTCTGACATCCGTTTGCGCGGATTACGGACTCGACTAGCCACAGACATCAATTCTTCGGGGTCGGGTTCATCTTTTGGCTTATGATGACGTTGCACAAAAACGCGAGTGCGTCCGCGTTTCCATTTGCTATTTTCAGCTTCTTTAATCGTTTCAAAGGTGCTGATGCCAAGTTCTTTCGCGTGGACAATCACTTGTGGGTCATGGGTCACGAGTGCTAATTGAATCACACGGCGTTTAGCGTTACGCTGCATGAAGACCAAATCTAACTTACGGCTGAGGGCTGTTCCTGTCTCTGGCCAGATAATCAAAACACGCTTACCCCGAATAAAGGATAAACGGTCACGGACTGAAGGAATATCTTCTCCAGTTTCTAGCTGAATGTATTCTGGCTTTATCTTGCTCATATAATAAACAACGTCAAATCTACAAATGAGGGCATAGGACACTACACCCTCTATTTATTATGATGATTTGCGATTAATTTGCCAGCACTTCACGGGCTTTATCAAGAGCTTGAGGCAGTTTACTGGAATCTTTGCCGCCAGCTTGTGCCATATTTGGGCGACCACCGCCACCACCGCCAACGATGGCTGCCACAGGTTTAATGATATCTCCTGCTTTGAGTCCACTTTTTACAAGGTCATCAGTGAGGGCAACGATGAACATCGGTTTTCCGGCAATATCGCTCCCAAGAACCATGACACCTTTTTCGTCAACCTTATTGCGAAACCAATCTGCCATTTCGCGCAAAGTTTCATTGGGGACATCATCTAATTGGGCAATCAAAGCCCGTTTGCCATTGATGGTTTCCATATGGTCTATCATCTCATCGAAATTATATTTTGCCAATTTACGTTGCAATTCATCAACTTTTTTGCGCGTATTGCTGACTTCGTTTTGCAAACTATCAATACGATTGACTATACTGTCCGGTGTTGTACCGAGATTAGCGGCAATAGTATGAAGCAGGTCAAGTCGATTTTGAATATATTTTACTGCTTCGTGTCCGGTCAATGCCTCCACGCGACGCACTCCGGCACTGACACTGCCTTCGTTGGTAAAAACGAATGTGCCAATTTCGGCTGTTTCATTGAGATGGACACCACCGCAAAGTTCATAGCTATAGCGATTATCGCCATTGTCAATGATGACTGTGCGAACGGTATCACCGTATTTTTCACCGAATAGGGCAGTTGCACCCTCAGATTTTGCCTGTTTCAGCGACTTGATTTCTGATGTCACGGGATAATTTTGCAAGATAATGTCGTTGATTTCTTGCTCAATTTGTGTCATTTGCTCTGCCGTGACTTTCTCATCATGCGAGAAATCGAAACGTAGTCTATCCGGCGCAACCAGTGAACCACGCTGTTGAACATGGTTTCCGAGTGTGTTTCGCAATGCAGCATGAAGCAGATGCGTTCCGGTGTGATTTCGCATAATGTCATAACGACGGTCACGGTCTACATGGGCTGTAACACTTTCGCCCACTTTTGGGTTGCCTTCAACCACTTCGCCAATATGAACGATTAAGCCTGTGATGGGACGTTTCATATCCTCAACTTCGATAATCCAGCCGTTGCCAGAAATTGTGCCTGTATCGCTGACCTGACCACCCGCTTCAACGTAGAAATGAGTGCTTGCGAGGATAACTTCTACCTTATCGCCGACGATGACGCTCTCAACCTGATGACCTTCTTGAGTTAAGGCAAGGACAGTTGTTTCGGTATTACTATCTGCATACGGATTGTATTCAATGCCATCGCCAATAAGTTGATTATTATCTTTGAGCGATTGTAGCAGGTTTTGATAAAACTCAGTGGATTCGATTTCGCCCATTGCTTGCCCACCGCCACTGATGAGCGAGTGTTGTTCTACTGATGCTTGATAGCCTTCCATATTGACGGTAAAGCCGCGTTCTTCTGCGACATCTTTTGTCACTTGAATCGGCAAGCCAAGTGTTGCTTTGAGATAAAAAGCATTCTCACCACTGAGTTGACCGCCTTCTGATAAATTATCTAACATCACATCTAACTCACTCAAGCCACGCTCCATTGTGCGATGGAAACGCTCTTCTTCAAGTGTGATAGTGCGCTTGATACTTTCTGCATGGTCTTTGAGTTCAGTGTAATGGTCGCCCATGACATCAATCACCGCATCGGCTACTTTGCCAAGAAATGGTTCTGTGAAGCCGAGTTTTGTTCCGAATCTTGCCGCACGTCGAATGAGCAAACGTGGGATAGAATCGCGCCCTTTCGCGCCCGGAATGACACCATCGCTGATGAGGAAAACAGCCGAACGGGTATGGTCTGCAATCACACGATAAGGCACAATGTTGGCATCTCGTTCTGTATCGCTTGTGCCAGCAAGTTCTTGCGTTTTCTTGATAATGGGCATAAAGATGTCAGTTTCATAATTAGCCTCTGCGCCTTGTAGTACACTGACAATACGTTCCAAACCCATGCCGGTATCAATACTCGGTTTTGGTAGTGGCTTATCGAATTGCCCCGTATTTTTGGGGTCAGCATGTTCGCGGTTAAATTGCATGAAAACGAGATTCCATAATTCGAGGAAGCGGTCATCATCAGCCTCTAATGAGGGGATAATGTTGTCTTCACCGCGTTCAGGATAATTATCCCAATGAATCTCGCTACAGGGTCCACAGGGTCCCGTATCCGCCATTTGCCAGAAATTATCATCCGCACCTAATCGAGCAATGCGCTTCGGACTGATTCCGGTGACTTCTTGCCATAACTCAAATGCTTCATCATCATCTTCATAAATCGTCACAGCGAGACGATTTTCTGGCATTTCATAGACTTTTGTGAGCAAGTCCCATGCAAACTTTATCGCTTCACGTTTGAAGTAGTCGCCAAAGCTAAAATTGCCCAGCATCTCAAAGAAGGTATGATGACTCGAAGAGGGTCCGACTTCTTCCAAATCATTATGCTTACCGGCTATTCTGAGAATCTTCTGTGATGTCGCGGCACGGTTGTAATCACGCTTATCTGTGCCGAGAAAAACATCCTTAAACTGTACCATCCCAGCATTAACAAATAGTAATGTCGGGTCATTGTTGGGTACGACAGATGACGAATCAACTTGTCGATGTCCCATCTCTTCAAAGAAGTCTAAGAAGGCTTGGCGCACTTCTTGGCTGGTCATATTTTTCATCGTTTTATTATCCCTGAATCTCGATAGCTCACTTGACTCTGATATGGTTTGGATTATAGTAGGTCACAAGAGTTCATCTTCTGCGCTGAGTGTAACATAAAAACGCTGCGATTATAGCGGCAGTTTTGCAACCTGAACAAGTGCCTATCATCATGTTACAATCGGTGGGTTTAATCGACTAATTATTGACTATGCGGAAAGTGCTATGGAAGCAATAAACGAACAGGCAATTGACGAACAAGTTGAAGTTCTTATGTCGGGCGCAGCTTATGGCGACCCACAAACTAGAGAAAACATGAAAAAAGAACTTCGCGCACGATTGATAGAGGCTGAAAAAGAAGGTCGCCCTCTGCGTGTCTACTGCGGATTTGACCCCCGTACTTCTGATTTACATTTGGGACACACGATTCCAATCAGAAAATTACGCCAATTCCAAGATTATGGGCATGATGTGACTTTCTTAATCGGCACATTCACGAGTCTCATTGGCGACCCGTCCGATAAGGAAAAAGCGCGTGACCAATTGACTGCCGAGCAGGTTGATAAGAATGCACGGACTTATGAAGAACAAGCATTTAAGATTCTTGACCCTGAAAAAACCCGTGTTCGTCGCAATGATGAATGGCTATCACCACTCGATTTTGCAGACATTATCCGATTGGCGAGTAACTTCACGGTGCAGCAATTTTTAGTCCGTGAAAATTTTGCCAAGCGTGTCGATGCCAATCAACCGATTTATTTGCACGAATTCTTTTATGCTCTCATGCAAGCCTATGATGCTGTGGCACAAGAAACCGATGTACAAGTTGGCGGACAAGACCAATTATTCAATATTTTGGTTGCTGGTCGTAAACTGCAAACTGGTTTAGGACAAAAGCCACAGATTGCGGTCATTATGGGCGAATCATTACCGGGTACAGATGGTTCTGCCAAAATGAGCAAAAGTATGGGCAATCATATTCCTTTGTTATCTGAGCCGTGGGATATGTTTGGCAAAGTGATGAATATCCCTGATGAGGCGATGACGATTTACAATAAGCTGATTCTGGGCTGGCAACAAAACAAGTTAGAGGACTTTGACAAGGCATTGGCTTCGGGTGAATTGCATCCTAATGAGGCAAAAATGGCACTTGCTCGCGAAATTGTCACTATCTTTCATGGTGAAGCTGGGTCAGCGGCGGCACAAAAACGTTGGGATGAAACTTTTCGTAGTGGAGGCGATGGCATCCCCGAAGATATCCCTGAAAAGGTCTTATCAGAAACAAAGCGGCTGATTGATATTCTGCGTGATAATGACATGGTTCGTAGTGGTAAAGAGGCGAAAAAACTGGCTGAGAACAATGGTATTCGTGTGAATGGCGAAAAAGTCAGCGATGTGGGTATGGAAATTAATGCCGATATTCTGCCTGTAGTAGTGCAAGTTGGCAAACGGAAGTTCTTGCGTTTGAAAGCGAATTAAGCTGTAATGGACTGGGCTGGTGCAAATTATCAGTCCGTTTTAATTGAGGTCTTGATTGTGAAACTTCAAGAGATGTCGAATGCGGAACTGAAACAAATCATTGAGCAACTTGAACGTAGCAGCAAGACAAGTCTCGATAAATATAAACGTTGGGAATCGGAACAAAAGCTGAAACTCGCTCAGGCGGAAGCTCGTAAACGGCAGGGATTAGGCGGACTCTTGCGGCGCTTCAATAATTGGTTCGGCAATCAATAAACAAGACTGTCGTGTTGACCAGCCTTCGATTTTTTGCTACTTCTTATTGTCTTCATGCGCCCATGTCAATTGTTCGCGCACTTGTAAATCGGTGTGACGGATTTTCATCGCCAAATCTGCGGCAAGATTCCGCATCAATTTATAGCCCAGTTGTGGGTACATATCGCACAATAACATCAGTTTATCACGCGGGATGAGAATCAGGTGCGTATCTTGTTGTGAACATCTAGCACTAGCACTACGAAGTCCTTCATCAACAAGCGATACTTCACCAAAAGATTGCCCGCGGCGCATCGTGGCGATGACGTGTGCGCCCTTATCACTTTCATCCCCAATCATGGCAGGGTCTACCAAAATTTCGACTTCGCCACTGGCAATGATATACATTTCATTGCCGATGGTATTCTCCTCGAAGATGATATCGCTTGCTTGATAATGAGCCTCATCAGTAATAGAGCTAATCAATTCAAGCTGGGTATTGCTCATCTCATCGAAGATGTCTGCCTGACTTAAAATCGGAACTACAGACATCACACTACTCCTATACTCGTGTATCACAATTATTATCGAATTGTAGCACAGTTAAACGCTGCTGCAACTTGAGACCATGAAGTCAGAGGCATTCCAAAATATTATGAACCGTTGTGAGCCACTTCGTTATATTATGAACACTTATTCGTTTGATTAATCAAACAGAGTATCTATTCAGCTATCCATGAGATT
>JAUZRW010000181.1 GCA_030950085.1 Anaerolineae bacterium | reverse complement strand
AACGCCAAGATTTCTATTCAAAATAATGCTCTGCGCCTCTGATTCTCCGCGTCTCTGCGTTACGCTTTTTCTAAAAATATATCGAAGGTTCCTGATAGTACTCGACCAATTTAATCTTTGAAAATTAGATTATGTGTTTTTCGGGCGCAAGGCCTTGCGCCTCTACATAAAAACTTTTTTGATCATGTAATAGTCTAACGAATTAATTGCTAAACATCACCCAATAATGTCCATACATCATCTATATGTCTTTGCGCTAATTGGGCGTAAACTATATGAAGAACCAAGAAGAGGGATTTTGGGCGAGTCCGACTCGCCCATAGTAACTGTGAATTATCTATCATCAACAGATATGATGTATTCGCCACCGCCTAACCCAAAGAATGTGCGGACAATAACCGTATAATTACCTGTCTCAGGCAACGATTCACGCAAGCGATTACCAGCCCCGATATTTTCATCTGACATATCAATAAAGGTGTCATCAGGTCCATAGAGGAAGATAAAGGGTGCAAAATCTGAGTTTTCGGAACGCACGGTAATTATCAGTTCCTCCCCTGCATTGCCACGATAGACATAACCATCCCAATCGCCTTGTGTATCTACTACGCCACTCACCGTATCACCCATAGCAATATTGCCTCGACTATCATAATCGCTGGGGACGTATATCATCTTAGCGACAAGCGTACCGAAGCCCAATAGTGCAACACAGGCACATATGCCAAGAAGAACACCGATGCCCATGAAAATCTTCAAACCAGTAGACTTGCCGCTTTTCTTGGCAGGTGTCGCAAATTGTTCGGGCATGGCTAAAGGGTTATCTAATTGTGCCAGCATATACTCGACTTTGGCTTGACGCTCTGGATTAGTCCCAATCCGCAAAATATTATTGAGCGCGTTCCGCTTCGTATCGGGTTCCTCAATGGCGTTAGCATACAGCCACCACGCATCATCGCTATCACGGTTTGCGCGGATATACGTTTCGAGTATGGCGATAGCTCTTTCGGTATCGCCTTGTTTAATAAGGTCATAGGCTTGGTTGAGTTCAAAATCCATAGCGGTACGCTTTATCCTGTTCAATTGGCTTTTTTTCATTGTACAGCAAATCTGCAAGTTATGCGGTCAAAAAACGGTTATTTGCTGCTAAGGATTGAGGATTAAATAAGCCCAACATTTCAATGAATTTGATAATTTGCAGAAATTACCCGATTTATAGTTTTCAGTTCACGATAATTGTTTTTCTGACAACTGATGACTAAAAACTGATAACTTTTCACGCTTATTCCCAAACTGTTGGAACAACAATTGCTAGAGTTATTTAGTTTTTGTTCCTAAATACCTCTATCGCCTTGTTAGGTATCCTCAGAGTTCTTATTTGCCTGTTCTTCATATTGTTGCCGTGCGGATGCGACAATCTGGCGTAGAATAGCCTTGCCTGCTTCACTATTGCCACCATCGTCGGGCGTTAATGCTCTGTCCATGATATCTGCTATGCCTTCAATAATATCATCTGTGGCTGGGATATTTTCGGCATCCATGACATCATCCATGCCGATTAATCCATAGGCGAGTATATTCATGATATGGGCGATAATTTTCGGGTCAAGATTCTTGCGGATTGCGCCTGCGTCTTGCATCATCTTGACAAATTCATAGCGTGTCCCTGCATAGCGTTTATCCCGAAACAAATTACCCGGCTTACGAACATAATTGCCGAGTACCTGCCTATCTTGCTTGAAGATAGCAGACATGAAGGGTCTACGATTGAGGGCATAAAGTGTATTCTTATACATCCCTGCCATCGTGCCGCCTTTAGGGTCGGCTTCAATCAGTTCGAGCCATATTTCGCTATAGATGGTCATCTCCTGCATCAGTAGCGCCTCAAACAAGGCATCTTTGCTCTTGAAATGCAAATAAATCGCCCCTTTGCTGATGCCTGCTTTTTGGGCAATATCGCTGACGGTTGTTTTGTCATAGCCATAATGCACAAATAATTCGACAGCCGCAGCAAGAATACGGTGTTCACGCTCTATATTTTTAGATTTCGCCATGATACCCCTTCAATGTGGCCATATAGACCATGATACATCTTCAATTTCACATAGAACGTATTATAGTTCTACAAGACGACTATGATTATGAAAGCCATGTCATTATGCCCCAAAATCGAAATAATGAAGACTATACCCTTATCCGAGAAGCGAGTCCCTTAACCGCAGAGATGGTAGCGGCGGTACGTGCCAAAACAGAAAATACACCAGAAGCAAAAGCACTGGTCACATTCTCAGGAACTGTGATTTCCAACATATTCCATGTCCTTGCTCCTGCACCTGTTGTTAACATTTCAGAAGTGCGTGACCTCACGATGAACTACCTTGTAGACAAACATTTGCCTGCCGATGGTCAAAATCGAATTTTCGTTGACCTCGCATGTGGGTATTCTTCGCGTGGTGCTGTACTGGCACGCTTGCGCCCTGATGTCACTGTGTATGAGATTGATTTACCCACCGTTATTAATCAGAAGAGTCGGCGTTACCAACGCAACAATATCAATCTACCAGAAAATCATCGCATGATAAGCGCGGATATGAAGATGGTCGCGCTCTCAGAACTGTTAGATGGCAAGTTGGCTGATGTCGTCATGGCGCGTGGTTTATTCATCTACTTTGATATTAATACGATTTCGCTGGCAGCACAGAATGTCTTGACAGGTCTAAAACCCAGTGGACATTTCATCACAGATTTAGTGCTGGGTACAGACCAATCGTTAGGCTCGTTTACGGCGATTATCAACTTCATCCGTAAACAAACAGGGTCTGATGCTAGTCGGGGGCGTGTGGCATCAAAAGAAGAGGGAGAAAAACTCTTTCTTGAGGCTGGATATGCCACATCTAAAGCCTATCAATTTAGTGATTTTGAAGAAGAAATCGACTTACCCAAACCCTATAATAATATGATGCTTGTTGTTGAATCGCAACGAACAGCAGAGACACAGACTACTGAAAATCAAGCCGTAGAAAAGGTAGATGAATCAATACAAGCGGAACAGGCAGATGATGATTTGCCGCAAGCTGCTAAGGTCGGTGAAGCGACACAAGCGGAACAGGCAGTTGATAGTTTGCCTCAAGCCGTCATAGACGCACAATCTACAAATAGTGAAGATAATGCCGACAGGCAAATAGTAGATGATGGGCAGTCAGACAATGATAGCGGCAAAGATGACAATCAAGCAGCCGCTAACACGCCACCAGATGATGAGGCAAACCCTGCCGAGAGTCAAGATTCACAGACGGCGATAGACGATGTCAGTTCAGACGATTGACGAGTGGGGTGGGATGTTAAAATTCATACGCTATTTTTGGTTTTTCTTGGGATGCGTGTTCTTCATTCCCATGATACAAGCACAATCTACGGTGCAAGAAATTTGCCCAAATGTGGGTATTCAACCCCGTTCGGCAGAGTTTTCGCCCGATGGTATTATCATTACAGCCTTTGATGGCACAAGTCTATGGGTCTATGATATCAATCGTGCGACGCGCTACCCCTTGCCGCAGTCTGCCCCTTGCACAAGCGGATGCAACTTATCACCTGATGCCCGTTGGTTAAGCTATCTCAACCCTGAAACATTCAGTTTTAATAAAATGCGCTTAGATGGCACACAACGAACACCTCTCGCGCCGAATGCCTCAGAAGTCCTGTGGTGGAATAGTGACACACTGCTCATCTGGACACCGAATCATCGCGCTTATTTACGTCCTGAAGTTGATGGACTGGCAAGCCCACAACTCTTGGATGTACAAGGTATTCGCAGTATTCAACCGAATGGACAATGGGCATTATTGATTGAGCAGGGTGCAGATGATTTTGACCGTTATATGGTCAATATGGAAAATCGCGGCACAATAGATGAACAGCGTGTTTTTCTCGCGCCGGATAACCCCTTTTTCAATGCGGCGGCGTGGTCGCCCGATGGTCGTTATCTTGCCTATGTCGGGCGCAGTGCCTTTGATGACAACGTAGGCATCATCGGCAGCGAACTCTATCTCGCACAACCCGGTAGTGCCATCCCACAGCAAATGACCTTTCTCTTCAATGAATATGGGGCAGTGCGAATCAATGGCTATATGCCGGGCGAATTAAGCTGGTCATTGCAGGGTGGGCGCATTGCCTTCTGGGTCATTGAATTACTCGGTAGCAATCCCGAAGCGAATACAGGTAATGCTGTTTTGCATATACTTGATGTCAATACAGGCGACGTGGTGCGCTATTGTGGATTCGCCACGACTGACCATACGCCCAATACACCGCGTCTGGTATGGTCGCCGGATGGGACTCATATCGCCTTTGCGGGCAATGTTCGCGGTGATAATAAGGGAACACTCTTGCTGGCTTTGAATATCGAAACAGGCATATTCACTGAACTGAGCGATGGTATTTTTCCGGCAATGGGTCAAGCAGATGTCTATGCGTGGGGATTCGCACCATAATGACGACATGGCAATTATGGCATTTGCTACGCTATCCTTTGCGACAGAATGAGGTTTTTCGCTGGCTATGGCGTGACGGCAAAAGTCGGCGAACAAGCACAAAATCGCAAACAAGTGTCCCACTCCGAATACTCTTGGTCATTTTCGGTATGAGTGTTATATTGGCTCTGATTCCGCTTGCACTTGTCGTTACCCTCTTATCACTGCTCACATTGCCGCTACTTATCTTGATATTTAATGGCACAGTGTTGGGAGTTTACGGGATTTCTTCTATTACAGTAACGCTTGCCCATCATTTGCATAGTAGACGTTCAGAACTCATTGCCACGACTCCGCGCAGCCGTCTTGGAATCGCTTGGATAATGGCAACCGTTTGTATCCATCGTGGCGACACTTTGCGAACAGCCTATCGACTTGTGCGCTGGGTTGTTGGCATTGTCACAGCCTTACTCGTGGTTGGTTTAATCTTTATCATGGCGACATTACCCGATTCGGCGTTACGCGCTGGTCAGGTGACATTATTGCTTGATTTATTAGGACTCATGGGATTTGCGATTATCGCATGGCTTGACCATATTCAGTCAATTGTACTAGCGGCACTGGTGAGCATTCTTGCGCCAACTTATAGCACCGAACGCCCTCTGATTCAGGTAGCGGCAATCAGCGTTTACATCACCTTGCAGATGATTTTTTATGCGATAATGATTGTGTTTTTTCGATTATTTCAAGCCATATCTCAAAACCTGTTTACGAGTCCCATTACGCAACGTTGGGTGGTGATAGTGCTAATACTCATCGCTTTTTATAGCTTGCGCGAATGGCTCATCATCGGATTGTATCGCCTCATTTTGCAACGCTACGAAGTCCCTAACAGTGAATTCCAGAACTTTGTCTCATAAGGACTACGGGGCAATATCGAGTATGATGATGAGAACTCGTATTGTTTGACACATCAAAACGACATATTTTTCTTGTAAGATAGGCAAAGTTCTGGACGTACATTATGGAAAAGAAAATGATTAGCTGGAAATTATGGCAGGCGTTGAATCATCCGCCACGACATCATCCACTTTTTCAATACACATTGACTCATGCCAAAAAAGAAGACCCCAAGGTTGCGCCGGGTTTCTTCATGTGGATATTCATGTGTTCTACAATGACTCTTATCTGGACACTTATTTTTGATTTGTTGCCGTATATTTTCATGACAGCTATTATTCTCTTAAATACCGTTTATGCCTTACGTTGGACATTGCGAATCAGTGGTACGATTGTCGCTGAAAAAGAAATGCAACGTTACGACTTGTTAGCAGCATTGCCGATTGGCATGTTAGGGACAAGTTGGGCGATTAGTACGGGTTGCTTGCATCGCCGTTCATCGTTTCGCTGGTTGCCGTATCTTATGCTCATGTTGGCTATCACGACACCTATCACAATGATTATCATGGGCTTGCTGACAAGTTTCATACTGACCACAGACCTCAATGCCGAAGCAATTCTGGCAAATGTGGATTTACTAGAAATCGCTATTCTCATAATTCCGTTCATGTTCGCGTTTTACTTTGACCATCTTTATTCCATATTGACCGCGACACTGATAGGGATGGTTGCAACAGTTGATGTCAAAGACAGTACCGATGCCCGTTTAAGAGCCGCGATTAGCTTTGTGACACTTCAATTGGTGGTTTACGCCCTACTATTGACTGTTTTGGTACTTGGCTTACCGCAACTATTTGCCCTATTGGGGCTATCGGGTGTCCTCATGTTAATCATCGAATCCATCATCGGTCTGGTACTATTCATCGCTATTCGTGAATGGCTCGTGCGCCGTATGTGGCGTTTCCTCATGACTTCGTTTAGCGCCGAAGAAAACGAGGTTGAATTGGTATTGCAGCCATCAAGTGTTTAGCCGTAGATAAAATAGACAAATATCTCTAAAATAGCAGCAATAAACTGTCTGTGAAAAATCGGAGCAAACCTCGTGACAGACAATGTTATCAAGCCAAATGCCATTGCCGTCAGTGATTCAAGTGACTGGCAACCTGACCCGAAGTTCCCACGTCGCCGTCCACCATGGATTAAAGTGCGTGCGCCATCGGGCGAAACTTACGAAAATGTGCGCCAACTCATGCGGAGTAAAGACCTGCATACAGTCTGCGAAGAGGCACAATGTCCCAATTTAGGCGAGTGTTGGGGACGCGGTACAGCCACTTTCCTGATGATGGGCGATACTTGCACCCGTTCTTGCGGTTTCTGTGATATTAAAACGGGTCGTCCGAATCCGCTTGATTGGGCAGAACCGAATCGTGTCGCGCAGAGTGTACGAGCGATGGGATTGCGGCATGTCGTGATTACTAGCGTCAATCGGGATGATCGTCCGGATGGTGGTGCGCCCCTATTTGCAATGGTGATTCGCCGTATTCGTCAATTACAAGCCGGATGCAGTATCGAAGTGCTGATTCCTGATTTTAAGGGCAGCGAAATGGCACTCAAAATTGTGATGGATGCTCAACCGGAAATCCTCAATCATAATGTGGAGACTGTGCCGCGCCTCTTCAAGAAAGTGCAGCCGCAAGATAAGTATGAATGGGCGCTTGCCACACTAGAAAATGCCAAGAAAATGGATTCTCTCGTGCTGACCAAAAGCGGTATCATGGTCGGCTTAGGGGAAAGTTTCGATGAAGTCGTTGAAACAATGCAGGCTCTCGCCGATATTGATGTCAATATTTTAACTATCGGACAATATTTGCAACCGAGCAAAAAGCATTTGCCCATTGAGCGTTACTATACACCAGAAGAATTTGATGAACTGAAACGCATCGGTCTCGAAATGGGCTTCAAGTGGGTTGAATCTGGTCCCTTAGTTCGCAGTAGTTATCATGCCGAAGAACCCGTCCGCGCTCTGAGCAAATTGAATCATTTCCGTTTACATGCAGACCGTCAAAAATCAGGCGATTAAACAATGTATCCCATATAACAATGTTTGTGGGCGTATGGCAATACGCCCGTTTAATTTCCACTACATGAAGTAATAATCTGCTGACACATGCTGGCATCTCGTGTATAGAGTGTTCCCAACAAATCTGACCTATCAACCACTGCGCCACAATAGGTATAGCCTGCATCCAGCAAAAGTGTATTCAATGCCAGTAAATCCGACTGAATCGGCACATTGGGCAGCGAGAAAACCCAGACTGAATCGGCATTTTCTGTCGCCTCTTGTAGACGTGCGCTAGGTGACTGAGTATAAAATTCTTCTGGAGACAACAGACTCGGAAACTCGACATCTGCCACAATCGCGCCCACATGAGTATACGCATAATCGACATTGACCAGATAATTGTTGAGTGGCACATCAAAACTACGTTGTATGTCGGCAGGCGTGATCCCATAGAGGGCAAAGTCATTATCTGCGATACAACTTTCGCCGATATCAACAATCGTATCATTTGTTGTTCGGGAGATACCCGTTAAATGCGCCGGAATACGTTCCATAAAGGGCAATGGCGACACACTGTAAATGAATCCCATCCCTACCCACAAACCCAATAAAAGTGCCGTAACTTCGCGCTTCCATTGGGCAATGATTAGGAGTGTATATGCGAATAGGAGTACCACCATCGGCAAGATGCCCATAACATAACGTGGGTGATAGAGGAAATCCGCATAGGCATTTACCAGTATAGTGACTGCGAGAACAATGATAATCCATAACCAGATAAATCGGATTATACCTTTCTTCCACCAGCGCAACGTTAAGAAGAAGCCGATATTTAGCCAAATGAGACCGTTCGTAAATGAGTTAAGAATGTTATACAACATAATCGGTAGTGGGTCGCTACGAGGAAAAAGTGATTCATTGTAAACAGTAACAAGCATGGCTGCGACCCATGGTGCAAACAATAAACATCCGTTAAACCCTAATTTCAGGATGCGTAACCAGTGGTCTTTAGCCAATTCCTGACGAGCAAACACGATATGATAAACACCTATCGAGAAAACACATATTGCTGCAATGTAATGAGTATAAAGTGTCAATGTAATGCTGAACACAAATCCCCAGCGTAGTGTTCTGCCTGCCTTCGGATTTTTAACAAGCATCCAATACAACCACGCATTCAGTATAACCACCACCATATACATCGTATACGGGCGCATCTCATGTAAATAATAGACAAAGAAGGCGGATGTACTGAAAATCAATGCAGAAAGCAAACCAAACCAGTTGCTTTGTATACATTTACCTAGTCTATACATGAGACTCACTGCAATAAGACCCAAGCATAATGAGAACACGCGGTCACTGAAAATCACCGCACCGAGTAAATTATCCCATACGGCAAAACTCAAAAAGAAGCCGGGCGGCCAACTCAGGAATTGGTAGACAACAATGATGATTTCTGGGATGGACTTATTCTCAATGGGACCACCGCCAGTTTGATAAAATGTGAACCATTCATCCATCCACAGCACATCCACAGTCAGATAGGATGCACCCAAATAAGTTGTCAGCAGCAGAATCGGAATCATCCACCACCACAAGGGGAAAGCACGCTCATTGTCCGCCACAGGCTAGACTCCTCTCACACTGCGAATTGTTATTGTTCGAATAGCCGATACCGATTGTATCCTCTGCTTGAATAATCGTCGGACAGGCTTGGTATCCGGCATCATTGAGCATCGAATTCAAGCGTAAAATATCATGATGAAGTGGGCGATTAGTCACAGCAAAAACCCATACCATCGAGGCATCGTCTATCATATAGTTAAAACGGTCAATCGCTTGGGCATCATTGAGTTCTCCGACACCCTTTGTCTCCAACACGAGACTAGGCACAGGTATATCATGCAGGGCATAACTCATTGCCAAATAGCGGAAGTCATAATCTTCCAAATAAAATAGCAAGGGAATGTCATTTTCCCATTCTTCATCGGGCGCATCCAAAGCAAAAAACACAGAATCATCGGCTGTAATGCAAGTATCAGCAGTATCTAAAACAGTCTCCATAAAGACAAGCGGCGCAGTCGGCACTTGACCCGGAATCGTGTTGACAAAATCTTGTGTCAATGAATGCACAAAACCCACCCCAACCCAGAGACCGAGTAACAGCCATGCAATCGGGCGCACTTGAATAACATCAACAAGACCGATAGCAATCAATGTAAATACAATCGGCAAAACACCCATCATGTGACGCGGATGAGACAAGAAATCGGCAAATGAATTGACAGCAAAGGCAAATAAGAATGTTATCAGCAGCCACATCCATAGAAAACGTACCGCCGTCATTCGCCAACGCAACAGGCTAGCAATAAATATCAGTACAAAAAACCATAAGCCATTGGTATAGGCTTGTGTGAAACCAAAGATTAATTCATCCAAGGGGGCATTGCGTTCAAATGCGACTTCCAGTTGTAAGGCAATCACAATCATCGCCATCCATAAAGCACCCACAATTGCCGCATTGACACCAAGCCGTAGGATACCTGCCCAATTTTTATTCTGTCGCTCATGCAATAGATGATAAATGCCGATTCCTGCAAACGAAGCAACCGCGATATGTTGCGTATAAAATGCCAGTACAAGTGACCCAAAAAAGCCCCATCGTACCCATCGTCGCTGATAATAGCGGTCTTCTCGCACCAACAAATAGAACCAACCACTGAGGGCTACAGCGAGGATATAAGCCGGATAAGGGCGAAATTCGTGCAGATGATGAATGAAAAAAGCGGATGTTCCTAATAGAGTCGCGCTCATCAAACCTACTGTTGCTGAACTTGCTTTGCGCCCTAATTGATACGTCACGGCAATTGCCAGCAAGCCAAAAAACAGCGACACAGTACGGTCTAAGTAGAGGTGACCTCCCGTGAACCAATCCCACGCCATTGTTACAAAACCATAGACCGGCGGCCAGCCATTATCAACAGCCGTATTAATCAACGCAGTCGGCAGCGATACAGGGTCAAAGGGACCAACACCAAAATCAACATACTGAAACCACTCATCATTCCAGATAAAATCAGCATTCAGATGACGCGCAGTGAGCCATGTTGCCAACCATAAAACAGGAATAAGCCAATACCCTGTCCGAAAAGTGCGATTATTGTCCGCCACAAGCCACCACCCTCTCGCATGATGTGGAATTGCCAGATGTATAATATGTCATGTGCAAATTGTTCTCAGCTATTGTTGTCGGGCAAATTGTAAAACCTTCTGCCGCTAAAGCAGATTCGAAGCGGTCTATGTCATCATCTAAAGGTAAAGATGGATTGTTGACCAACCAAATAGCAGACTGCCCTTCGAGAATGATTGCTACACGCTCTTCATAGCTAATTTTGCGTAAACTCTGCAACTCACCATCGCGGATATTTTGCATCTGATTCAAATTGCTCAGACGATAGCCATAGTCACCAAAGTAGTAAAAAAACGGCACTTGATAGATAAATTCATACTCTTCAGCGACCAGTGCAAAAATCACCGTTTCATCTTCAGCAACACAAGCGGTTGATATTGCCTCAATATCTTCTATAGTGGTCAAGGGTAGCATCGGTACTTGTGTTGGAATAGTAGCCATAAAGTTCGGTACAATGCTGTAATATACGCCCATGATAATCCATAGTGTGCCAACTGTTCCTGTGACAAGCGGTTGCTATTGCCAGATTTTATCGAGTACAAAGGCTAATGTTAAGCAAATCGGAATCAGCATTATCAGCAAATGACGAGGGTGAAACAAGAAATCGGTAAAAATATTGGTGATGAGGCTGACGACAATCGTTAAAATTGTCCATAACCAGAGAAAGTGCAGTGACCGATTGTGAATCCAGCGTAACGACAGTAGCGATAGGGGTAACAGCGCAAAATAGAGAATGCCATTGAAAAAGATATAAAACCAGACAGGCAATGATGTAATGCTCGTGACTTCCGCCTCAAAATACACGGCACGCCGCACAAGCGATAAAATCAAAATGCCCATCCAGGGTCCGTAAATACCGAAACTGAGGATGCCCAAAAATGTGATACGATTCCAATTTTTCGCTCGCTCAACAGAGAGTGTCTTTTCTTTATTGTCCGATACTGTCGTTGTGCGCTCAAATAGTAGATGATACACACCAATAGCGACTATAGCGGCTGTTGCCACATAATGCGCGTAGAGCGCGAAAACGAGCGATAGCACAAAAAATATCTGTCGCCAGCGATGTTTCATCGTTCTATCTTGTAAAACAAGCCGATAGCTCCATAAGCACAGAGCAACCGATAAGACATAAAGCACATGCCCCCGTAACTCGTGCATATAGAAAATGAATACCGCACTTGTCGCTAACAAAATAGCTGAAAAAATCCCGACACGTCTTGAAAATAGTGATTTCCCTAGCTGATACAAAACAGCGATGGTCAACAAGCCGGTAAATGTCTGCATCAAACGGTCAACAAAGAGTGACCCTCTACTGACTTGTTGCCATTGTGTCATGATGAGGTAAAAACCGGGTGGCCAAGCAAAATCTTCTGCGGTACGTGATAAAGTTTGTAAGAGAGTGACCCCTTGCACTTCGCCACCACCCGAATGATAGTACGTCATAAACTCATCAAACCAGAGCGCATCTGCATTGAGATGTGGTGCAACAAGCGCCAGACTAAAGCAAAATATCGGAATCAATACCCACCAGTGTTTACGCTTATTGTCCAGCACAAGACACCACCCTTTCACACGATGAAGATTGCGTATAGACGATGCCTAATATATCGTCACGGTTAACAATCGTACAGGGCGTGTAGTTGCGCTCTTGTAGCAAGGTATCGAAAGTGAGTAAGTTGTCTTGAATCGGTAAATCAGGCAAGGTGAACAACCACACTGTCGGCATATTTTCAGTGAAGGCATCGACACGACTTGCAAAATCCGCTTCTTGGAGTGCCTCTGGTAATAAGGGCGATTCGGCTTGGCGTTCATCTGTCACCAGCAAACCCAACAACGTTAAATTTTCGACATCGGGCAAATAATATTCGACGGGTTGTGTGTAAACCCACTCGGTATCCGGCGTATCAATTCCCAAAACGACCAAATCATCAGATGCTGCACAGTCATTGACTGTTTCAACAATCGTATCCATGGCAGTTTGCGGTATGGTGCTGATATGACGCGGTAAGGCATTCATGAAATCGGGCGTGACACTATAAATCATACCTGCTCCAACCCAAATACCGACAAAAACCCATACAAGCTCTTGTCTCTTTTGGAAGAGTGTCATTAAACCTGCAACAACCAGCAAGGCAAAAGTCGGCATTATCCCGATGATATGACGAGGGTGGAATAGAAAATCAGCGAAAATATTGCCGAGTATCGCTACGCCTAGAATAGTCAATCCCCAGACCCACAGAAAGCGCATTTCACGTTTACGCCATGTGATAAGCGATGCCAATAATGACGGAAGGGCAACCCACCACAAATTGTTGGCGAAACCATAGAGCATGTTATTGAGCAGTGTCCATGTGCTGACACTACGATTGGTCACAGATTCGTTCAGGAATGAGACGATTAACACAGCAACCCACGGCGCAAAAAAGAGGCAGCCATTAACCCACAACTTGAGAATAGCAGACCAATAACGCGGTCTGAGACGCTGAGTGTCTCCTGAGTTTTGTCTAGGGCGTTCAAAGAAAAAATGATAGATACCAATGCCGAGAACAGCCGCCGACGCAATATAATGGGTGTACAGTGACCCTGCCAGTGAAAGCACAAATCCCCAACGAGTGGCGCGTTTTGTGCGCTCATAATTGGTCAGTAAGCGCCAATACAACCAGCCATTCAGTGCCGGAAACAAAACATACAAGGTATAGCCGCGTACCTCATGTAAGTAATACACAAAAAGTGCCGATGTTCCCAGTAACAATGCCGCCATGAGACCGACTTGATGATTGAATAATTTTTTGCCGAAACGGTAGGTTATCGCCACCGAGAGTAGCCCGATGAACAGCGCCAATGCGCGGTCAGATAGGAGAACGCCAAACGAAACAACTTTGTCCCATAACCCTAGCAAAATGAAAAATGCAGGCGGCCAACTATTATCAATCGCAGCGAGGCATACCATATCTAAAGGGGCTGTTTGAAAAATAACGACTTCACCACAAAGCGGCAAGCCTTCTACACTGCGCTCATCTAAGCCGCCTGTACCCGTGATGAAATAGGTTATCCATTCATCAAACCAAATCGCATCATCTGTAAGGTGGATTGTGCCAAGTACCATCACCAATAACAGCACCGGAATCATCCAAATCCATTGTTGTTTCTTCGCTCGACTCATTCATCTTCTTCCGATAGATATAATTTACGCACGATGCGGTAAGTATTATTGTCCCGATACAGTATAGCCTTAAGTTCGATGGTTTTATCATTAAATTTGAAAACGACAATATTGCGCCAGTTCGTACTGGGTAGTTTTTGCCGATGTCATTCTTTATTTGTGGCATTAATGGGCATAATCGTCCAATCAGCATAAGGCACTTGTAACAACGAAAGACGCTCAAGTTCTTTGAGCGCCTCTTTTACCTCATCTTGGGATAATCGCTTATCAATAAGCGCATCCTCGCTATCAATTGTGAAGAATGGTTCGGTCATAGATTATGTGACCTTATCTTTCGTGAGTTTCACCAGTGTATCGAGACTAATATCATCATCTTGACCTATATAATCTTTTGAAGTATGCGGTTTGCCTGTAGGAATTTGTACTTTGCCAGATACAATATCCGCTTTCAATTGCTCATGGTATTGCCGCGCAAGTGTTGAGTCATACTGCGGCATTTCTTGATAGCGGTCATAGGCATCATCCCATCCTATAGCACTCAATAAAGTTTGAAACTCTGTTGATGCCATAAAATCATCCAAGAGTTGATGATTACCCTTTTTGCTGTCAATGATAGCGTGTTCAATTGTTTCATGGTTTTTCAGCATGAAGGCTAACTGTTCTGGTGATAGCTTCAAATCATTCATCTTTAGCTCTCGATAATTTTGTCATCAATTAATTGTTGTTGGACTTGTTGCCCATGTGGATTGAAGGCAAAGTGTTGGGCATGGAGTTCAAATTCGACATCTATCATTGCCCGTCCAGCACGATTCTTCTCTACTGTAAAGACAACCCAATTACGATATTGCTTTGCCTGATACGGGTTAAAGGCGATATGGTCTTTTGCTAGAATTTGATATTTGTTATTCATGATGATGGCAATATCCGACTCGTAGTCCAGCGCACTACTGCCACGCAGATGATAGAGGTGAATACGTGGGCTTTTGAGTCCTTCGCGGTCAGCCGCCACAATCGAGAGAACAGGGACATCAAGCGATAGGGCAATATCTTTCAGCCCTTCGACAATAATCGTCACTTTATCATTTTCATCTCGTGGACGCTCTGGGTGAACTGCGATTTTTTGGAGATAATCGACAAAGACAGTGACATTGCCGCCCGTAGCATCGGAAAGGCGCGAAACCATCTCTTTAATAGCGCGTAAATTCGTTACCGCAGGACTAGCCTTGAGCATAATCAAACGGTCACTATAGCGCATCATCCGTCCGAGTGCGGGGGCTGTTTTAGGATGGTCACGCAAGATAGCCCTTAATGACCCAGCACCACTGTTGCGTCCCATAAACTTTTTCGCCCGTTGTGCGACGATAATTTGGTACATATCGCGCAGTTTGAGACCATTTGTAACATCAATACTCGGCGGATTGATACTTTCAAGACACAGCAAACGGTGCATCAAGTGGGCTTCGGTGTGTTCATAAGACAAGAAAAAGGCATATTGGTCAGGTCGCATGGCAATATTACGGGCAATTTGCAGCATCGTAATTGTTTTGCCGATGCCCTGTGCGCCGCCCAGCAGTGTCAGCTCTGTTTTGCGTAAACCACCGCCAATCAGTCCATCAAGGGGGTCAAAGCCTGTCGGAATTGGCACATAATCCATCAAGTCGCCCTGCATCACCTTATCATCAGCTTCAGTGATAACCTGTGACAGAGTACGCGGCATATGTGATGTGGTTTTTGGAGACTTTTTCTTGCTGCCGCGTGGGGGGCGTGAACGTGACGAGGGTTGAGATGTTGATGGCGCTCTATCTTCTGCTGCTTTTGCCGTTGTTTGCGAGGTATTTTTTGTAGGTTTTGATTGTGCTGATGCTTCGTCTTGAATTTCTCCGGCGATATCGTCGAATGTTTCGGTACCAGCTTCTTGGTCTATTGGGTCGGGCAAATCATCAGCGAAACGTCGAGTAGACATAAGGCACTCTCTTATCGTAGTGATTGATTGTTGACTGACGTTACGCAAAAAGCATTTCATATCGGAGGGGCGAGCCTTGTATACTTGCCCGTTCGGGAACGCACATAGTCCCCCCACCCAGATTGGATTCGGTGCGTAACATGAGTGATTTAGCTTAATAGTAATCTAAAGTTGGTATCAGACGCAATTTTGCTACCATAGTCAAACAAGTTTGTAACAAATCTCAGACAATCGCGCCCAAGTCGCTTCCTGTTCAATTGTAACATAAGTTAATGTGCGAAGTAACCAAATTTGCAGAATCTAGTAAAATTGTTGCTTTACATTGACAAAATTCTGATATACTGATTTGCGGTAGGACATCACAAATTCTGATATGTGGTGTTGAAAATGATAAGACTCCATTTCAATCTCAAAATTGGCATCAAAAATTGGTATCAAATGTACTTATCATGGTCTAATTCACAAACCGCTAACAATTGTGCTAGAATAAACATGGAATTAGACGCTCTACTAAAAAATCCGACGTTATCCAATAGACCAAAGGGGAAATAACGAGAATAATTTGGTGTCATGGTATGGGTAGCAAGAAATGTTTATTTATTTGGCTTGTACCATAAGGTGTGAGCAACGCAATCTGAATATTAGATTAACAGCCAGGGGAAGATTACCGTGATTCAAGAACTCATGAATCGTGCCGACCAGCACGGCTTTATTACTTTTGATGATGTACTTGAAGTATTGGAAGAAGATGGTGAAGACATTGCCTCGCTCGAAACCATCCTCTACGAACTAGATGAATTGGGAATAGATTTACAGAAGGAGGGTGCAGACAAATCGGCTCAGGATGAAAGTGATGCCGCTTATGATGAGAGTAACACTGAACCGAGACAAGACCCCACTATCGGCGATATAAGCGCCATTTCCTCAGATGACCCCGTGGGCTTGTACTTCCGCCAGATGGCGCAAGAACCCCTTTTGGTCGCCCAAGAAGAAATCGACCTCGCCAAAAGAATCGAACGCGGCTGCAAGGCTAAAGAACGCTTAGAGCGCCCAGATGTTGTCCACAAAAGCGAACGCTGGTTTCATCATATGCAGCGCCTCATCTTTGATGGACAAGCTGCCCGTGAACATCTTGGACGTGCCAATACGCGGCTCGTGGTCAGTATCGCAAAACGTTACATGGGACAAGGCTTACCCTTCCCCGACTTGATTCAAGAAGGCAATGTAGGCTTGATGCGAGCGGTTGATAAATACGATTATCGACGGGGCAATCGCTTCAGCACCTATGCAACATGGTGGATACGCCAAGCCATCACTCGCGCACTGGCACAAAAAACACGCACAATCCGTATTCCATTGCACATGACCGAACGCATCCGCCAGATGTATCGTGTCGCACAAAGCCTTGAACAAACATTAGGTCGTCGCCCCACTCCCGAAGAAATCGCCCTGGATATGGACTTACCCTCAGAGACAGTCCGCGCCATGATGGATGCCAGCCAACATGCGATTGCTTTGGAACGTCCAGTTGGCGATGAAGGGGATAGTGAATTTGGCGACTTTATTGAAGACCAAGATAGCCCTAGCCCAGTAGATGCCGCGACACAAAATTTATTAGAAGAAACGATAGAAGAAGTTTTAAGCGAGTTAACCCCGCGCCAAAGCCATATTCTGCGTTTACGGTTTGGCTTAAGTGGCGGCGAACCGCATACATTAGAAGAAATTGCGAATAAATTTGGTCTCAGTCGGGAACGGATTCGTCAATTAGAAAAAGAGGCTTTGCGGCGTTTACGTCACCCACGCTTGGCACACAATTTGCGCGACTATTTGAGTTAGGTTGCTGGGAACACTGCTAACACATAAAAACAAATCAAACCGGATTCCTATTGAGTCCGGTTTTTGATTCTGCACAAGGTACTTGTTTGGATCAAAAACGTTGATTCTAAACAAAAAACAGCTTAAGAAGCTGTTTGAATATTCGTAATATCTACTTATCGGGGGAGGGTTTCAAACCCTCCCCTACCCATGAAAATAAGGTTCAAACGTAGGGGCGCGGTCTGTGACCTGCCCGTTAATACAAAACATAACATTAATTTCCAAACAGGCTCTAAACAAACTTCGCAAAAAACAGGATTCTATAGATGATAATAACCCCCAATTATTGGGGGGGTGCTTTTATACTTTTTATACTACTATTTGACCAGATAAGGTTATTTGGTCATGAAATTTGGAAGAAAGGGATATGCCTCAAATTGATAATAGCACGGATGACATTGAAGCACGGGTGCTAGATGCAGCCAGCGAATTATTTATTCGTTACGGTTATGACAAATCGACCATGAACGATATCGCATCAAACGCCGGTGTTGCCAAAAGCACTATCTATCTGCGTTGGAAAAAGAAAGAAGATGTGTTTCGTGCGTTGCTAATACGCGAGAGTTGTCTTGTCACAGAAGAATGGATTGACCGTGTAGAAGCTGACCCGAAAGGCGGAACATATGGTGCTTGGATACGCCATGCGACAGTTGCAACATTTTCTAATCCATTTCTGACAGCGTTGTATAAACAAGACCGTCGCGTTCTTGGCTCGATGATTGAGCGACTAGGGCAGACAGATTTGTATCAGCAACGGCAAGCGATGTTTTTACACTTTTTCGAGGCGCTGCAAGATGCAAATGCCGTTCGTAAAGATTTGGATGCCCACGTGCTGACCTATCTACTGAATTCGCTGCAATTCGGACTGATTCATTTTGCCGATGTGATTCCACCACAACAAACACCAGACCTCAGCCGCGTGTGGGAAGTCTTGGTCGAAATGGTTGAACGTCTGGTCACACCAGAAGATGGTGGCGATGCCGAAGCAGGCAAGGTTGTTGTGCGCCAATTCATGCAGCAAGTCCGTCAACGCTTAGATGAATTTGAAAAACAATCATCATTCACAGGCTAACCATCAGTGAGAATACACACAAAGATAAAGTGAGAGAGTAATAATGAGTAATCAACAAGTCATTCAAACACAAGCACTGAGCAAGGTCTATAAATCGGGCAAAAAAGAGACCCTTGTCTTAGATAATTTGACACTCGACATTCATAAGGGAGAAATTTTCGGCTATCTGGGACCGAATGGCGCTGGCAAAACAACGACGATTCGCTTGCTGCTAGATTTGATTCGTCCCACAGGCGGCAGTGCGACTATATTAGGGAAAGATATTCGGGCAGATAGTGTTGAGATTCATAGGCGGATTGGTTTCTTGCCGGGCGAACTCGCGCTCTGGAAAAATCGCACCGCTACGCAGGTCATCAACTATATTGCCAGTGTGCGCGGTGGTGTTCAGCAACAAATGAAGGAAGCCACAACATTGGCTGACCGTCTCAAGTTCGATATGACCAAGAAAGTCCGTGATTATAGTAGTGGGAATAAGCGCAAACTCGGTCTCATTCTTGCTATGATGCACAATCCTGAACTGCTTATTCTGGATGAGCCGACAGGTGGACTTGACCCATTGATGCAGCAAATTTTCCATGAGATGATGCTCGAAGTCCGCGCACAAGGACGAACTGTATTTTTGTCATCGCATGTCTTGAGTGAAGTACAGGCGATTTGTGACCGTGTGGGTATCTTGCGTGATGGCGCTCTAAAAGCCGTCGAAGATGTGGCGACATTGACCCATGTAAAATTCCGCACAGTCGAAATGACTTTCCGCGATGCTGTGCCGCAAGCATGGTTGCCGCAAATCGAAGCGATTGAAGGGGCGAGTGATATTGAAACCGACACCCATACACTCACGGTAACGCTAATGGGTGATTTTGACCCCTTGATGCGGATTGTCAGCGAGGGTTATCTAAAGAATTTGCGCGTACACGAGCCGACATTAGAAGAAATCTTCCTTGCCTATTATGGCAATGGCGCAGTCGTGCAATCACAATCATCACAAAAGCCCCTTTCGGGGTTTCACCGCGCCTCACACAAAATTGTAAAGTGAGACAGGCATTAGAGTTTTATCGTAGATAGTTTGTTAAACAAGAAGGAGCAGGTCTAATGGTTGGTATAACCTTCATAGAGCAACTGAAACACTCGTGGCGGCAAATCTTGTATTGGGGCGGTGGTTTAGCCTTGCTGGTCATGTTTGTGATGTCGATTATGCAAGATGTCGCCGTTCCACAGCAGTATGCCGAAATGTTGGAGCAATTCCCACCGGCGATGCTCAATGCTTATGGTTTGTCGGACGCGGCTGCGATTGCGACACCGGATGGCTTTGTCTCTTTTGCGGCGCTGACATATGGCACGATTGCATTAGCGATATTTGCGGTTGTTGCAGGTTTGAGCGTCACTGCCAATGATGAAGACGCGGGTATCATGAATGTCTTGTTGGCACTCCCGATTCCACGTTGGCGTATCATCGTAGAACGGACTGCGGCTTATGCCCTGATTATGGTTGCGATTGCGATGCTCGAATTTGTCGGCATGTTTTTCGGCACATTCTTGATACCTGACGATATCACGATTGACCTGAGCAAGCTATTTCTCGGTTCCCTGAATCTGATACCGGGTTCATTGACATTGTTTGCGGCGACGATTTTCTTTGCCAGTATTTTCTCGCGCAAAATCATCGCTACTGGTTCGGCGACTGCCTTGGTGCTAGGAAGCTATATCCTCAATATTTTGGCTGAGGTTGTGACCGAAGATTCGTTCGGATATTTTCTAGGACGCTTCTCTGTGTGGAAGTATTTTGGAACCCAATCAGTCGTCCTCAATGGTCTGAATTATACGAATATCATCGGCTTACTGCTACTTGCAATTGGGCTAGTGGCAATATCAACAATCGCTTTTGAACGGCGAGATATAGCATAACAAGGAGAAAAATCATGCGATGGGTTGTATTTAAGGATGCGATGCGCTTTAGTATGCAGATGACCCTGATTTGGGGAATTGGTTTGGGCGCAGTGATGACATTATCGGTGTTAATGACACCGAGCTTACAAGGTTTGGATTTGATATCCCTTTTCGAGACTTTGCCGCCCGCAATGCTGGGTGCTATGGGTGTCGGCGAAGATTTGTCATCATTGAATACACCAGAAGGCTTGATTGCCTTTGCCGTGTTTAGCAAGATGGCGTTGATTTTTGCTGCCTATCCGGTGGTTATCGGATTGCGCGTGACAGCGAACGAAGAAGATGAAGGCATACTCGATATGACCTTGACCCAACCGGTGCCACGCGCTCAATTTCTGCTCGAACGCTTTTTAGCCTATGTCGTCAATATCGCTGTTCTGATGATATTGGTGATTGTCGGACTATTTGTCGGCATTTGGGCAGTCGATATGGACTTAAATGCCGCAAAATTGGTGGTGATGACATTGAATCTCATCCCGGTGATGGTGGTGGTACTCGCTGTAACTGTTTTTGTCAGTTCAGTGATAAGTCGTAAACGGACAGTCCTAACGATTATGACGGCATTCATCATGGTGAGCTATGTCGTACAAACTGTGGGGGCTATGGTAGCGACAAGGTGGATGGATGCGGTGGAAGCCTTCTCATTTTTCAGTTACTATAACGTAGAAACGATGCTGAGAGAGGGCGTTGTTCCGACAGACGTTTTGCTACTGACGGCAGTATCAATCGGCTTGATTGCGGCATCGCTGCGGCTATTTGAGCAACGTGATATCGCTTAACATATCAAGTCCTATAGGGGCATGATGAAGTGTGCCTCTATTTGAATCAGAAAAAATTGCTCTGAGCCTCTGATTCTCTGCGTCTCTGTGTTACGCTTTTTTGATAGGTGCATAAATATTGGATTGTTCATGACAAAAGCAGGAAAAGACTACATCGGCGTAGGTGTTGGTGCGATGGTATTCAACGATACAGGGCAAGTGTTTCTCGCACAGAGGGGCGAACTCGCCAAAAACGAACGTGGCACATGGGAGTTCCCCGGTGGCACTGTCGATTATGGTGAACGACTCATTGACACGGTGCAACGTGAATTTATAGAAGAATACGGCATGATAATTGAAGTCGGCGACTTGCTATCTGTGGATGACCATATCTTGCCCGAAGAAGGTCAGCATTGGGTATCGCCGACCTATCTTGCCAAACACATTTCCGGCACGCCCGAAATCAAAGAAATGGGCAAATGTAGCGCCATTGGCTGGTTCAACCTCGATTCACTGCCCGAACCGCTATCAAAAATCACTCAATACAATATCCGCGATTACCGCGCCAAATTCGGCACAAATCTACCAAATTTCACCTGAAAACCTATTCCATCGGGTACTTGAGACCCCACTCAGCACGGATTTTGTCGAGCGTTTGCATCAAGGCGAGTGATTCGTCAAGCGGCATAATGTCACTTTCCAACTTGCCTTCGCGTAGGCACTTCCCGACTTCCATCGCTTCGTAATTGTAGCCGTTGCCGTCAAAGGGGCAATCGAATGTTTGCGGCGGCTGGTCATCACGAAATAAGGTTAACTCTGTTGGATGCCAAAAGTCGGGCATATGAATTCGCCCCTCAGAACCCGATATCCGCGCTTCATGAGGGGTATTCACCTGAATCGCAGTTGTGGCAATCGCCATCTGATTATGCTCATAGCCAAAAATCATAGCCGATAATTCATCCACGCCTGTTTCACCCATATGTGCCATGCTTGAAATACGCTCTGGTTGCTTACCAAATATCATTGAGGCAAGCGAAATTGGGTAAATCCCAACATCCAACAATGCGCCACCTACAAAATCAGGGTCAAAAATACGATGTTTGGGCAGCACTGTTCCCATGCGAAAACCAAAATCTGCCTGAACGAGCATGATATCCCCGATAGCACCCGCCGCCAACAAATCACGCAATTTTATCATCGCCGGAAAATAGCGTGTCCACATCGCTTCCATCAAGAAAACACCTTGTTCACGGGCGAAGTTAATCACTTCCTCGGCTTCTTGAGCATTAACCGTGAACGGTTTTTCGAGCAATACACCTTTATGGTTTTGCAGACAAAGCAGAGCATTCTCTTTGTGAAAATTATGCAGAGTCGCAATGTAAACAGCATCAACACTGGAATCACTTGCCAGCGCCTCATAAGTGGCATGGCGATTCGGCACATTGAACTCATCGCCGAATTTGTCTGCTGATGCTTGTGAGCGCGAGCCAACCGCGACTAATTCTGCATCCGATACCGATTGCAAGCCGCGTGCAAATTGGTGTGCGATATTGCCTGTACCGATAATGCCCCAGCGAATCACTTTCGTCATGATGGTAACTCCTCCTAGTAGATATTTAGACATTATTGCTTGCGAATACGCAAACCTGTTGTGGCATCGAAAAAATAGAGTTTGTTTATATCAGCGCGAAATTGATAAGTTTTGCCTATAGTAAAAGTATCATCCAACGAAACTTGCACACTCCATTCTTCGCCGGCTAACCACACGTTCAGCAATTGATACCGTTCGGCAAAAAATGGGGTAATCGAATCGACAACGCCTGCTACCGCGCCACCGAGATGAATATCTTGAGGGCGAATACCCATGATGACCTGCGACTCGTCCGCAATATCGGGATTGTGAATCGGGAAGGGTCCGAAATTCTCCCCTTGCCAATGTCCCTGCCACACTTCCCCCTCAAATAGATTCATAGTCGGAACACCCACAAATTGTCCTGCAAACATTGTGTCGGGGTCATTGAATACATCTTGATAAGCCCCCATTTGTTCAACACGCCCACTCCGCATCACAATGATTTTGTTTGCCATCGTTGCCGCTTCTAATTGGTCGTGTGTGACATAGATGGTGGTGATATTAAATTCATTCAAGAGTTTACGGGCTTCAATCCGTGCATTACTGCGAAATTTAGCATCCAAATTAGCGAATGGTTCATCAAAGAGCAGCAGTTTCAAATCACGGGCGAAGGCACGCGCTATAGCGACTCGTTGTTTTTCGCCGCCGGATAATTGACGTGGAAACTTATCCATCAATTGCTCAATGCCGACTCCGGTAATATGCGAGACACGCCGCACTCGTTCGGGGACTTCACGCTCACGATTCCGTAATCTTAGAAAAAAGCCAATCGTTCGCTTCGATTCCCATTGTGGAATGAGGGCATAATCTTGGAAGACCATGCCAATGCCGCGTTCTCTATGCGCTGTATTGTCAATTAAGATGCCATCATAACGCACGATTCCACTATCGGGTTGTTCCAATCCAGCAATCATTCGCAGTAGAGTCGTCTTGCCACAACCAGAAGGACCCACAATCGCCAAGGCATCCCCTTCGTTGACATTCAGCGATAAGTCATCGACTGCGAGAATACTCGCCCCATGCCCTAAAGCAAAGCGTTTCGAGACATTTTCTACAGAAATTACAGTCATACAAACAGCCTTTTTGTGTATTGTAGCGCATATGCCCTAAATACAGGTCATCATTAAGCGAAAGATACTTTGGAATGGTCGCGTCAGTAGGGCTGGTAAATAATTTTCAATTGGAGAGACTATTATGGCAGAAAATAAACCTGTTTAGTATCATCTCAATAAATAGGGGAAAGTTAAGCCATCTGCCATGAAGAATCAAGATCAAGTAGTTGAGCCTGAGCATGTATCAAGTCAGGAAGCGGCAGAATCTTCTTGAAGCCCGAAATACGATCAGCAAGATATTGGTG